>DBNW01000079.1:0-2754 GCA_002299425.1 Methylococcaceae bacterium UBA662
CTGCCTACTTCAGGCAAATAAAAATCCTCCAAAAAAAGAACGGTTAAAATGTGACCGGGGCTTGGTGCGGTCGGGTGATTGTTAGGCTTTCCGGGCCGTATCTTAAGCTGCTGGACTTTGGCTATTTTGCTCTCTATTATGAGAACCCACCCAACCATACCTTATGAGTACTTTTTTTGGAGATGCTATGCCCGTGCTAAAAAAACAACAAGCTGCGCCGATATTTCGAGCACTTAACCAAAACCGTCAGTGGTTCAGTTTAACGGACTACGCAGGGACGAAAAACGTCGTTTTGTATTTTTATCCCAAGGACGACACGCCTGGCTGTACGGTAGAAGCTAACGACTTCACCCGCTTGGCCGAGGAATTTGCGGCATGTGATACCGTGGTGGTTGGGGTCAGCAAGGACACTTGCGAAAGCCATGCAGCTTTTATTGAAAAATATGCTTTAAACGTGGTGTTGTTGGCTGATACTACGGGTGAAATCTGCGAAAACTATGGCGTTTGGCGGGAGCGGGAAAAAGACGGAGTAAAAAGCATGAAAATTTTCCGTTCCACGTTCATTATTGACAAACAAGGCCTGCTAGCGGATGTCGACTACGATGTGAATCACGAAGGCCATGCACACGCTGTATTGGAAAAAGTGAAAAACTTGAACAAACCCGAATCAATGCACGCATAAGCCAGATATGAAGGTAGCAGGGATAGACCATATTAATATCGTTGTCACCGCCGAACAATTGCCGGTGGTGGCCGCTTTTTACCAGCACGTTATCGGCTTAACGCCGGGTCCGCGAGCGGTATCTCGGCGCAACGGAGCCTGGCTTTATTGTGGCGAACAGGCCATTATCCATTTGTCTGAAGTGGAAGAATCCCCAATCGCTACGGCGGATAGCCATTTCAATCATGTGGCGTTGGCTTGTTCGGGCTTGGTGGCCGGTTTGTCACGGCTTAAGGAACACGGTGTCGATTATACGATGGAGTACCGGGATCCCCCTGGGATGACGCAGTTGTTCTTTTATGACCCGGTAGGTATTCGCATTGAGTTGAATTTTGCCGGAGAACACAGTGATGCTCCGGGGCAGAACCGATGGGTAGCCGAAACAACATTCAAATCAGCACCATATTGTCGCGGTGAATGATTTCGTCTTCATCTGCGTATCCGAGGTGGGCTTCAAATTCTTGGCTGCTTTTGCCGGCGATCAAACGGATGTCGTCGCTGCTGTAGTTGCTGAGGCCACGGGCTATTTCCAGACCGTATGCGTCCACGCAGGATACCAGATCGCCGCGGCCAAATGCGCCGATTACGGATTTAATGCCGGCAGCCAGCAGGCTTTTGCCGTCGTTTTTAAGGGCGTTAACCGCTCCTGCGTCCAAAGCCAACTGACCTTTTGCCTGCAATTGCCCGGCTAGCCAGCGTTTTCTAGCGGCCCACGGGCCGATGTCAGGGACAAAATAAGTACCCAGTTCTGCGCCTTGCACGACCAGGCCAATCACATTTTCGACCGATCCTGCGGCTATGACGGTGGCACTTCCGGAACGCGAAGCTAGGCGTGCAGCCCGAATTTTAGTGACCATGCCGCCCCGCCCTAGGCCGCTGCGACTGTCCCCGGCCATGCTGTCCATGCGGCTGTCGTTGACATTGATTTGACGAATTAACTGGGCATCCGGGTAGATGCTGGGGTCGCCGGTGAAAAGTCCTGGCTGGTCAGTGAGCAGAATTAATAGCTGGGCCTCAATCAAATTAGCCACTAAGGCCGCTAAGGTGTCGTTATCGCCGAGCCGGATCTCTTCGGTGGCCACGGTGTCGTTTTCGTTGATGACGGGTACAACGCCGAATTCAAGCAATGTCAGTAAGGTACTGCGGGCATTCAAATAACGCTGCCGGTTGGACAGGTCATCATGGGTGAGCAAAATTTGGGCGGCATGGAAGCCATGCTGCTGGAAATTGTCATCAAATACGCGCACCAGCCCCATTTGTCCGACAGCGGCGGCGGCTTGCAATTTGTGCAAAGTTTTTGGTCGCGTTGCCAAGCCTAAGCGGTTCATGCCTTCGGCGACTGCGCCCGATGCCACCAGTACCACATCGATACCTTGGCGGCGCAGTGTTGCCATTTGCCCAACCCAACCGGCAATGGCGCGTTTATCCAGGCCTTGGCCGCCTTGGGTTAATAAGGAGCTGCCAATTTTGATAACAACCCGTTGGGCTTTCGCAAACTCAGCCCGGCTCACTGCCGTTCCTTTGCTGTTCAAGAAAGTTCATTATGGCAAACATAAGCGCTTGAGTACCGGTGCCATCGATTGCCGCAATTTTAAACACCGGCCCAGTCCATGCCAGACCGTCGACAATGGCCTGGCACTGGTTGTCTAGTTCTTCCGCCAAAACCCGGTCAACTTTATTCAGCACTAGCCAACGGGGTTTAGCCGCTAATTCGCTACACCATTGCTCTAGTTCATGGATAATTTTTTTTGCGGCCAGCACCGGCGAGTGGCCGCTTTCGTAGGGTTCAATGTCGATGACATGCAGTAACAGACGGGTGCGCATTAAATGCTTTAAAAACTGCAAGCCCAGTCCGGCCCCTGACGATGCGCCTTCTATCACGCCGGGGATATCAGCAATGACAAAACTGCGTAAATCATCGATCCTGACCACGCCTAGGTTTGGGTACAGAGTGGTGAACGGGTAGTCGGCGACTTTAGGGGTGGCCGATGATACCGCACGGATCAGGCTGGATTTGCCGGCATTGGGCATGC
>DBNW01000079.1:3062-3193 GCA_002299425.1 Methylococcaceae bacterium UBA662
GCCGGCATTGGGCATGCCCAACAGGCCTACATCGGCGATTAGCGTCAATTCTAAGTGCAGCAAACGGTGTTCGCCGGGCGTGCCCTTGCTGGCTTTTTGCGGTGCGCGGTTAATGCTGCTTTTAAAACGGG
>DBNW01000079.1:3506-4629 GCA_002299425.1 Methylococcaceae bacterium UBA662
ATGCTGCTTTTAAAACGGGTGTTGCCGAGACCGTGAAAGCCGCCTTTGGCAACCAATAAAGTCTCGCCCGCACGGGTTAGCTCGCCGATCAGCTCGTTTGTTTCAGCATCGCTGACTTGTGTACCAAGGGGGACTGCGATGAAGCTATCCTCGCCTTTGCGGCCGGTGCAGTTGCGGGCCATGCCATTTTGCCCACGCTCGGCACGGAACACGGTGTGGAAGCGGAAGTCGACCAAGGTGTTGACATTTTCTGAGCCAAGCAGATAAATGCAGCCGCCATCGCCACCGTCACCACCGTCAGGTCCACCCAGGGGGACGTATTTTTCACGCCGGAAGCCGACCGCGCCGTTGCCGCCGTCACCGGCTTCCACTCGAATTTCAGCTTCGTCGACAAATTTCATGACTTATGCGTTCCTTGTGCCTTGCTTTCTAAGGGGCAAGTTAATACCTTGCGAACAAAAAAGCCCCACGCTGGGGTGGGGCTTTTTGCCGTGGTGGCCAAGCGTTAAAAAAACCGCTAGTTTGTTGCCAGTTTCGGGGGTATTACACAGACGGATCTGCGGTTTTTAGGTCCGCTAGTCTTAAACTGTACATGGCCTTCAGTTAAAGCGAACAACGTGTGGTCTTTGCCGCACCCGACGTTGTCGCCGGGGTGAAATTGGGTGCCCCGTTGCCGAATGATGATGTTGCCCGCTTTGACCAGCTCGCCGCCAAAGTGTTTTACGCCCAGGCGTTTTGCATTTGAGTCGCGGCCGTTGCGAGTGCTGCCGCCCGCTTTTTTATGAGCCATACGCTATACTCCGAAAGTTAACCAGAAATGCCGGTGATGCGAATTTCTGTGTAGGACTGGCGATGCCCCATTTGCTTCATGTGGTGCTTGCGCCGCTTGAATTTAATGATTTTGACTTTTTTGTGTCGGCCTTCGGCCATAACAGTAGCAGTCACTGTGCCGCCCTCGACGAACGGCGTACCTATTTTGACCGTATCGCCAGACTGTACCATGAGCACCTGGTCGAATTGAAGGCTGTCGCCGGCACTCAGCCCCAGTTTTTCTATTTTTAAGGTGACGCCTTCCTCGACGCGGTACTGTTTGCCACCTGTTTGAATTACCGCATACATCTGC
>DBNW01000079.1:4931-5449 GCA_002299425.1 Methylococcaceae bacterium UBA662
TTTGAATTACCGCATACATCTGCCTGAAACTCCATCAATCGATTATCTTAAAAGAACTGGCGATTCTAGCCATAAAATATTTTTAGGTCAACAAGCTAAATGGAAAATACAGGAGCTACCCCGGTCTATTTTTGTTTGGGTTGGCCGATTGTCATGACTAACGGTAAGGATTGCTTGTATAATGCCGCTCATGACACTTCATAGTTGAATTGATGAAATGGTGTTGATGTTAACTTTTGCAGCTTTATTATGCCCATTCAAGCACAGCAACAACCGGTCGCGCCGCTGGCGATGATAAACTTCGACACCATCAGGGATCTTACTCTGTCCGAAGCTCAGGAGGTCGACCGACTGATTATTGACGAGTTAAAATCCGAAGTGGTGCTGATTAACCAGGTCGGTCATTACATCGTCGGCAATGGCGGTAAGCGCTTGCGTCCGATGTTGCTTTTGCTGGTTGCGAAGGCTTTCGGTTCGGTTAACGACAAGCACTTAATTTTGGCGGCGGTGGTTGAGTT
>DBNW01000079.1:5750-103388 GCA_002299425.1 Methylococcaceae bacterium UBA662
ATTTTGGCGGCGGTGGTTGAGTTTATCCATACAGCCACGTTGCTTCATGACGATGTTGTGGACGGTTCGGATTTACGGCGCGGTAAGGAATCCGCTAATGCCGTTTGGGGCAATGCCACCAGTGTGTTAGTGGGCGATTATTTGTATTCGAAAGCGTTCGAGATGATGGTTCGCACGGGCAACATGCGGGTTATGGAAATTTTGTCGAAAACGACGACGGCGATTGCTGAAGGCGAGGTGTTGCAGCTGCTAAATTGCAACGATGCGCAGACAACTGAAGCCCAGTACTTGGATGTGATTGCTAGAAAAACCGCCATTTTGTTCAGTGCTGCTACCCGGTTGGGTGCGGTTGTTTCAAATGCATCGAATGGAGCCGAGGAAAACTTGGCTCAATACGGTTTGCACTTAGGCATGGCTTTCCAGTTGATCGACGATGCCTTGGACTACAAAGCTAGCCAGGACAGTTGGGGCAAAAAGCTAGGCGATGATTTGGCCGAGGGTAAGCCGACGCTGCCGCTGATTTACGCCATACAGCACGGTAGCACTGAAGAAGCGGCACTGGTTATCGATGCCGTTAAGGAAGGGAAGCGGGATGCGTTCAATGAGGTTTTCGCGATTGTCAATAAAACTCAGGCGATCGCCTACACCGAACGGCGTGCGACCGAGGAGGTCGACAAAGCCATTGCGGCGATTTCAGGCTTGCCCGGTTCGCTCTATAAGGATGCTTTGGTGGATTTAGCCAGGTTTTCTGTACAAAGAACCTACTAAGCGGCGGCTTAAATCAATCGTCGGACGGTTCCGCCGCACTCGGTACGGCCAGTTGGCAGTGGCTAAGTCTTGGCACAAGACGGCCGTTTAAGCACTGGCCAGCGTGCACCGCAATCTACAGCTGCGTTGTAAAATCGCCCCCAATAAGCTTGGTAGAGGGTATTGTCCTTAATTTTTCCAACCCCTTAGGTGTTATGCGCCCGCCCCGATCAGAACTTGCACAAGCCGTTCTCCATTGTCGCCACTCGTTCCAATCTACTGCTGTTTTTAGTTTTTTTATTAATGTGTTGATGTTGATGCCGGCAGTCTACATGATGCAGGTTTACGACCGCGTTCTTAGCAGCGGCAGTGTCTCAACTTTATTGATGTTGACGTTACTGGCGGTGTTTTTGTTTGGCGTTCTAGGGGCATTGGAATGGGTCAGATCACAGATACTGGTTAGGGTAAGTACGCGGTTTGACTTGCTGCTGAACGAGCGGCTGTACCAAGTGCTGTTCAAGCAGGCTTTGCTGAGTGGCGGAAAAAGTAGCGTGCAACCGCTAGGAGATTTGCTGGTGCTGCGGCAGTTTTTGACTGGCAATGGCCTGTTCGCGTTTTTTGATGCCCCGTGGTTGCCGGTCTATGTCGGTTTGTTGTTTGTGTTCCACACGACGTTTGGCATGACCGCAATTTTTTCTTCTATTTTGCTGATTTTTTTGGCTATTTGGAATGAACGCGCAACCCACGATGACTTAGAACAAGCCAATAAAGTGTCGGTTGAAAATGCCAATGTCACGGCCCGTAACTTAAGAAACGCCGAAGTTGTACACGCTCTGGGTATGGTGCCTAACCTGTTGTCTCGCTGGCAAGGCAAGCAACAGCAATTGATTATGTTGCAGGCGGTTGCCAGTGAAAAAGCCGGCTTGATAACGGCGTTGTCGAAAACGTTCCGCACCACGGTCCAATCGTTGATCCTCGGTTTAGGGGCGTGGTTAGCACTGGACAAACAAATTAGTCCGGGGTTGATGATAGGCGGCTCTATCCTGCTGGGCCGGGCCTTGGCGCCCATTGATCTGATGATCGCCGGTTGGAAACAGTTTTTGTCGGCGCGCACCGCCTACAGTCGTCTTAACCTGTTGCTTGGGCAGTTTCCAGAGGAACCCGAGCGCATGCCTTTGCCAAAACCCCGAGGCTTTTTAAAAGCCGAGCAAGCTGTCGTGATCCCGCCGGGTGCTAAGACCGCTGTTATCAGGGGCATTAATTTTACTATTGAGGCAGGTGCGTTCGTGGCCTTGATTGGTGCTAGTGCCTCCGGGAAATCGTCTTTGGCCAGGGCCATGCTGGGCGTTTGGCCAACCGCCAATGGTGTCATCCGTCTAGACGGAGCCGATGTGGCGCAATACGACCGCAACACAATGGGCGATTGCATCGGATACCTACCCCAGGACATTGAGCTGTTTGATGGCACCATTGCCGAGAACATCGCCCGTTTTGGCCAATTGGACAGCGAAAAGGTGGTGGCTGCCGCAAAAATGGCCGGGGTCCATGACATGATTTTGCACCTGCCGCACGGTTACGATACAGAAATTGGCGGCACTGGCGGCCTGCTGTCGGCTGGCCAGCGGCAGCGGGTTGGTCTGGCCCGCGCCCTTTACGGCGATCCTGTGCTGGTGATTTTAGACGAGCCCAACTCCAATCTGGATGATGTCGGCGAGCAGGCCTTGGCGCGGGCCTTGGCGCAATTAAAACAACGTGGTGCCACCGTCATTGTCATTACCCATAGAGTCGGGGTATTGAATTTGGTGGACCGGGTTATGGTGTTGAACGAGGGCGTTTTGGTACTCGACGGGCCGCGCGATGAAGTTTTGGCCAAGCTTGGCCAACGCCAGCCCCAGCCGCTTGCTGCCAGCCAGCAGGGAGCGCGGCCATGAACACCTTAATACCCAAAAGCCAGCAGCAGGACACCGTGGATATCGCTGTGTACGCAGATGATCGACCCATTCGGCGCTTAGGCTACGTCTTGGTCATTGTTGTTTTTGGTTTTTTAGGTGGATGGTCGGTTTTAGCGCCGCTGGGTAGTGCCGCTTTGGCACCGGGTACCATTACCGTGGAGGGCTACCGAAAAACCGTCCAGCATTTGGAAGGCGGTATCATTAAAGCCATTCATGTTCGTGACGGCGACACGGTCCGCAAAGGGCAGGTGCTGGTGGAATTCGATGACACGCCCTCCCGCGCCCAGTTAGAAACGCTGCGCGGGCAGTTGTACTCGGCCTTGACCAGAGAAGCCAGACTGATAGCCGAACGCGATGGCAAGACTGCCGTCAGCTACCCGGATATATTGGTCTCTGCCGACGATACTAGGGCTTTAGAATCAATAAGCATCCAAGATCGATCTTTTAAAGTTCGCCAGCATTCGCGGATCGGCGAAATTAATATATTGAAAGAACAACGCCACGAACTGGGTGCGAAAATCGAGGGGCTGAGGGCGCAAAAAACCAGCCGCCACGACCTTGGCGCATCCTTGCAGCGCGATTTGGAAGACTTTCGCGCCATGCTCAAAGAAGGCTATGTGGAGAGGCAAAAAGTGACTGAGCTGGAGCGACGCATCGCTCAAGCTCAGGGCGATGAAGGCGATTTCACCGCCGGCATTGCCACCGCGCAAACCCAAATTGGTGAAATTTCCTTAAAAATGCTGCAAATTGAAAAAGAATTGCAGCGCGAGGTCGCCGATGAGTTGAGCAAAGTGCAAATGGAACTGTCGGAGTTGCGGGAAAAAACGCAATGGCTTGAGGACACCGTCACCCGCACCGTCATCAAAGCACCCGAATCGGGGAGGGTGCTAGGCTTGCAGGTGCATACCTTAGGAGCGGTCATCGCACCGGGCGGGCGCATCATGGACATCGTGCCACAACAGGAAAAACTGGTGGTTGAGGCGCAGGTGTCGCCGTTGGACATCGACCGAGTACGCATTGGCCAAAGCACGGAAATCCGCTTTAGTGCCTTCAAAAGCACACTAACACCAAAAATTGATGGCCGTTTGATAGCCTTGTCGGCGGATCGCCTAAGCGATGAAAAAAACCAAGTCAGTTACTATTTGGCGCGGGTTGAAGTCGAACAGGAGGGGTTGGCGAAACTTGAAAAGCAAGGCTTGATTTTGCTCCCGGGCATGCCCGCAGAGGTGTTGATTAACACCGGTGAAAGCACGTTCTTTGAGTATTTAATGCAGCCCATCAGCAACTTTTTTGCCCGCTCGCTGATAGAGGATTGAGTCCATGCGTAGCTTTTGTGGTTTGTTATGCCTGGGTTTAGTGCTTACGGTTCCGGCCAGCTCTGCCGATGATTTGCTGTCAATCTACGCCCGTGCCGTGGAATCTTCGCCCGAATTGCTGGGCAGCGAATATACGGTAGAGCTGGCTAAAGCGATGGAAGACCGCAGTTTTGGCGAATTACTGCCCCAGGTTAATGTGGTCGGCAACTACTCGTTTAACCGCTTCCATAACCAGGGTTCTGAGTTAACCAGTGAATTTACCAATGAGTTTACCGGCCAGCGCGCCAGCCTTAGCCTAAGGCAGCCATTGTTTGATTTGCAAACCTACTTGTTGATGAAAAGCCAGCAATCGCGCACTTCCCAAAGCGAGCAAGATTTGCTGAACGCCCATCAAAAATTAATCGCCGATATTATTGAACGCTATGTGGATGCCTTGGAGGCAGCAGATAAAATTGAAATTATCGCCGCCGAGCTGGATTCAACCAGCCGCCAGCTGCAGCGGGTGACCGTCATGCAAGCCCGGCAGATGGCCTTAATCACCGATCTGTACGAACTGCAAGCGCGGGTAGAAACGCTGAAAACCGAACGGATTGATCGTGAAAACGATGCCCGAGTCGCCCTTGAGAAACTGCGTGAATTGACCGGCGAGGCGGTGTTGTCAATCCAGCCAATACGCTTAGATGTGCAACAACCGCTGCCAGAAGGCAGCATCGAAACCTGGGTGCAACAAACCGGTCAGCTTAACCCTGAACTGCAGGCCTTGAAGCTTTCCATTGAGTCGGCACGGCAGAGTGTCCTAGCCTACCGTGCCGGCTATTTGCCGCGCGTTGAATTACAGGTAAGCGGCATTTACAGCGATACTGCTTTCGATAACCGGCAAGCCCCCCCCTACGATGTCGGCACCGTAGCGGTACAGGCCACTGTACCCATTTACAACGGCGGCATAACGGATGCGCGGGTCAGGGAGGCTAAGGCCAGGGAGAAACTGGGGCAGTCGCAAAGGGACTTGCGGCTGCGGGAGTTAGAAAAACTAACCCGCGCCGCCTATTTAGACATGCAGACCTCCCCGGCCAGAAGCCAGGCTACGGATCAGCAACTGACAGCTACGGAAAAATCTAGGGATGCCATGAACAAAGGCTACGAGCTGGGCGTGGTGACTATCGTGGATTTATTGGGCGCGGAAAAACGTCTGTCGGAGGCCCGCTTGGAGCAACGCCAAGCCCGCTACCGCTACTTTAAGGCCCGCAGCAGTTTGTATTTTCAAGCCGGCAGGCTAATCGGCCCTGAGCTGGCCAAATTCAACACCTGGTTGGTGGCAAGCAATAAAGTGACCGCAGCGAACTAACCTAGGCGTTCGATCATTTGATCGACTTGCGCGGCAAATTGCTCCAAATTGCCTTGGCTTACGGTATCGACTGGAATAACCAGTGCGGTGCTCAAGCTAAGGTAGAGGTAGACGTATTTTTTGCCGTATTCCACCCGCAGCAATTCCCCCCACTCCATTTTGTTTTTGCCGCTGGGCGATTGTTCCAGCAGATACTTGGGGTTGGCCGGGTCTATTGTTAGGGTGTATTTGCCAAACAGGGCATTCTTTTCTTTGTCGGTGTAGTTTTTTAGAATTTGCCGATGAAAATCCAGCATCATAATTCTAGGCGATAACCAGCCCCATAACAGGGCAATGGCTAAGATGTAAGCGGCAGTAAACCGGTCTCCGTAATAAAAATAATAGAAAGAACCGAGCAAAAACAATAGCCCTGGTACGATCAGGCGGTTTTTCCGGATGCTTTTTTGGATGTCTTCGTTTTTAAGGCAGAGCATTTCATTAAAATGCACTAAATCTTGTTCGCGGAATTCGTATTCAATTTCAAACATAACTTTTAAGTCCCAATGCTTTTAGTGCATCTTGATTTTGCTGTAAACGCTGCGCCTGAATAGGTTAGAAAGCGACAGCATGACCGTGCGGAAGTGGCCGTGTAAAGCCACTTGGTGCATTTTATACAAAGACCAATAAACGATTTTAGCGATAAAGCCGCCGACACTCACTGAACCCATTAACTGTCCCATCAGGTTGCCAACGGTGCTGTATTTGCCTAGCGAAACCAAAGAGCCGTAATCGTAATAGGTAAATGCTACGGCAGGTTTTCCTTGCAAGTGCCGTAACAACGTTTTGTACAAGGTTGCGGCTTGCTGGTGGGCGGCTTGGGCCCTGGGCGGCACATTACCTGCGTGTCCGGGCCAAACACAGGCGGCGCAATCACCTATTGCAAAGATGTGGTCGTCGCTGGTTTTTAAGGTGCTGTCGACGACCAGTTGATTGATGGGGTTGCTCTCTAGGCCATCTAGGTTTTTCAGCCAATCCGGTGCCTTGATGCCGGCCGCCCACACTTTAATGTTGGCCGCTATAAATTGGCCATCTTGGGTATAGATGCCGTCCTCAGTGATTTCTACTACGCGGCAACCCATTTTTAGGTCTACACCCAATTTGCTTAATTGCTGGCGGGTGGCATTGGCCAGTTTGTCCGGCAATGCCGGCAGCAGACGGGTGGCCGCTTCGATGATGGTCAGTTGGGCGTTGCCCGGTTCGTTTAAGCCATAAATCGACAACACCTCGGTGACTTCATGCAGTTGGGCGGCCAATTCTACCCCGGTCGCGCCGGCACCCACAATGGCAATAGCCAGCGGTTTGACCGAGGTAGGGTCTTTGCCGATGTAGTTTTTAAGATAAGATTCAAACAATTGTTTCTGAAACTTAAAGGCTTGGGCGGTAGTGTCTAGGAACAAACAATGTTCGTCAACGCCCTTGATGTTGAAGGTGTTGCTGACGCTACCAACCGACATGACCAAGGTGTCGTAGCCAAATGTACGTCTTGGGATCAGCTCTTCGCCTTGGCTATTGAGGGTGGGGCTGACGTAAATTTCTTTTTTTTTCCGGTTCAAGCCTTCCATGCGGCCCAACCGGAAACGGAAATGGCTGCGGTGGGCTTGCGCTAAATAGTCAACCAGCTCCGATTCATCCAAGGTGCCGGCGGCCACTTCGTGCAGCAGCGGCTTCCAGATATGGCTGGTGGCCGCGTCAATCAGAACAATGTCCGCTAGCCCTTTTTTGCCCAGATTGCGACCTAAGCGGGTGGCCAATTCCAAACCGGCCGCCCCCCCACCTACGATTACAATCGAATGTTTTTGATGTTGCTCACTGGCCATTGCCCTATCCTAAGGAAGTGATATTTTTTTGTCAGTTTAACCCAAACTTAACAAGGTCGTCGCGGCCCGCACAGTTTCTTGATCGGCGCAAACGATTTTCTATGGATGTCCAGCACGCCAAATTGGGCAAGCTCGGTGCTGTGCTTGGCTGTGCCATAGCCTTTGTGCCGATGGAAGGCATAATGAGGGTAATCGTGGTGGTGGCAGACCATAATTAAATCTCGCTCGACCTTAGCGAGTATCGACGCGGCGCTGATGGCGGGGATTTTACTGTCGCCTCGGATAATGGATTGGGTTGGCATCGGCAGTTTAGGGGTGCTGTTGCCATCAATCAGAACGTTTTCCGGCGTTAGCGTAAGACTAAGTACTGCCCGCTGCATGGCTAGAAAAGTGGCTTGCAAAATGTTCAGCCGGTCTATTTCGTCAACCGTCGCTGCCCCAATTGACCACGCTAGCGCGCGCTCTTTGATAACATGGGCCAAAAATTCCCTCTTTAAAGCACTGAGTTTTTTAGAATCGGCCAATCCTTCGATTGGTTTTTTAGCATCTAAAATTACGGCGGCGGCAATGACCGGCCCTGACCATGCGCCACGACCGGCTTCATCAACGCCTGCGAACAGGACGCATGGAAGCGGCGGTTGAGTTATCGTAGTTGGCACAAGCTAACGCAAAATGCCACGCGTGACATTACGCAAAAAATTAACCATCACGGATACTTCTTTGCTGTCGCCGGCAATATCTTCCATTTGATCTATGGCATCCTCCAACCTTAAATTCATTTTGTAGATGATTTTGTAGGCTTTTCGGATCAGTCGTATGTCTTCAGCGGAAATTCCGCTGCGCTCCATGCCTACGGAGTTGATGCCGTGCGGGCGTGTGGGTCTGCCGCCGACCATGATGAAGGGCGGGACATCTTGGGTTATGGCACTGCCCATGGCGGCAAAACTGTATTGCCCTATTTGGGTAAATTGATGGACCAGGGTGAAGCCGCCTAGAATGGCATAGCTGTTCAGGCGGACATGACCGGCTAAGGAGGCACCGTTGGCCATGATGACGTGGTTGCCGATGATGCAGTCGTGGGCGACATGGGTGTAAGCCATGAATAAGTTGTCATCGCCAATTTGGGTTAAGCTGTGGTCTTGCTGGGTGCCGCGATGCAGCGTGGTGAATTCTCGGATAGTGTTTCGGTTGCCGATGACCAGTTGGGTGGTTTCGTTGGTGTATTTTTTGTCTTGAGGGTCTTCGCCAATGGAAGAAAACTGGTAAATACGGTTTTTCTCACCAATGCGGGTGTGGCCTTTAATGACGACGTGGGGACCGATGTTGGTTCCTGAGCCAATGGTAACGCTGTCGCCAATAACCGAGTAAGGCCCGACCGAAACAGTGTCAGCCAGTTCTGCGCGGCTGTCGATGATTGCCGTAGGGTGGATCAAAATTAGTCCACCATAGCCGCACACCGGATTTCGGCACTGGCGACAAATTCGCCGTCTACTTCTGCCCTGCAATCAAAAGCCCAGATGTTGCGTTTGCTTTTTAAAAACTTGGCTTCCAGCATGAGTTGGTCTCCGGGCACCACTGGGCGCTTGAATTTGGCTTTGTCAATGCCTACCAGGTAGTAGATCATGCCACTTAATTCGTCACGGGCGGTCTCCGAGGCCAGCAATCCCGTGGTTTGAGCCAACGCTTCTAAAATTAAGACGCCAGGCATGATCGGTTTTTGCGGAAAATGCCCTTGAAAAAACGGTTCGTTGTAGGTGACGTTTTTGACGCCCAACAAACTAACCCCGGGTTTGCAATCAATGACTTTATCAACCAAAAGAAAGGGATACCTGTGGGGCAAAAAATCTTGTATTTGTAAAATATCCAGCTTGATAGACATGTCTTTTGGGGGGTAGGGAGGGTGGGTGTTTTGTGTTGCTTCGCCGGTTAGTCGGGCATGGCGGCTAGCTTTTGTTGCACCTGGTTGGTGACGTCAGTTCTTTCGCTAGCATAAATGACGCCGTCAGTCAGCAATAAGTCAAAGTTTTGGTCTTTGGCAATTGAGCGGATGGCCTCAACGATACGCCGCTGCAATTTGCCCAGTTCTTCGTTGCGGCGGGCGTTGAAATCTTCGCTGAACTCTTGTTGCTTGCGCTTGGCATCGCGCTTTTGGTTGAGTAAATCTTTTTCTACCCGGCTGCGTTCGGAATCGCTCATGACTCCGGCATCCCTGGTCATGCGTTCTTCTTTGGTTTGGATGTCTTTTTGTTGAGCGACTAATTGCCTGTCGCGAGAGGAAAATTCAAGTTCCAGGCGTTTTTTGGCTTTTTCGGCCTGAGGCGCTTTTTCTAGGACAGCGGGTATATTCACAAAGCCGATTTTTAGTTCGGCCTGACTGGCAGTGGCTGTCAGCAGCAATCCCAGCATTAAGGCAGTTTTGTTTTTCATGGGTAAATCACACTCCATAGTAAAAAGGGGTTATCGGGGAATTATAGGGGATATGACAAACAAACCAAAAACAATTCCGCTAGAAATTTTGCCCGAAGTTAAATTGGAACATTTCTATTTCATCACCCCGTTGGTTTAAATCCGGCCGCGCATCGCGTGCGTTTAAAGGCAGGCCAAAGCTGACGGACAACGCCCCAAACGGCGATAACCATTCGCCAGACAGTCCGGACGAGTACCTAAACTCGTTGATGCCAAATGTGTTGCTGAGGGAGCCGGCGTCAAAAAAAACGCCCATGCGTAGGGATTTTACTTCGGACAAAAAAGGGACAGGGAAGAATAGCTCGGTGTTAGCGATCATTTTCACAGAGCCGCCGAGCGGCCTAAAAGGGGTGCCGTCCTGACGGCGGTCCCTAGGGCCTAAGGTGTTGTTGCGGATGCCGCGCACGGTGCCGGTACCGCCGGCAAAATAGTTTTCAAAAAAAGGCAGTTCGTCGGTGTCACCGTAGCCGTCACCGTAGCCTACATCGCCTTGCAGGCGCAAGGTGACGTCAGAGGTCAGCGGGAAATACTGTTGGTGTTTGTAGCCAATTTTGTAGTAAGTCAGGGCACTGCCGGGGACAGTGGCCAGGGTGGAAAGCCGTTGTTGCCCGCCTTGGGTGGGGAATATGGCCCGGTTCAATGTGTCGTGAGTCCAGCTAATGGTGGGTGCGAAGTTAAGAAATTGGCTGCCGTATTCTTGAATGAAGTCATTAATTTCTATCGAGGTATTATCCGTGGCCTGTAGGCCAGTTCTACTGACATCGAAGCCAAACCGCAGTTGGTCGAATTCGTCCAGTGGGATACCCATGTCAAAGCCACCGTTGAGGATTTGCGTGGAATAATTGGCGATGTTGATGCGCCGGGCATCGCGATCAGAGTAGCCGAGGCGGTAGCCCATGCTGACCCCGTCGGGGGTGAAATAGGGGTTGAAAAACCCAAATTGGTAATTGGTTGCAAAGGCACTGTTGTTGAACGCCAGATTGATGCGCTTGCCGGAGCCGAATACGTTGTCTTGGGCGATATTGGCGTTGATGACGATGCCTTGCAGCTGGGAAAAACCGACACCGGCCGACAAGTTGCCCGATGCCCGCTCGACGATGGAGTAATTGACATCAATTTGGTCAGCGGTACCGGGTACCTGGGGGGTTTCGATATTAACGGACTCAAAGTACCCTAGGCGTTCGAGGCGGGTCTTTGAGCGTTCTATTTTGCTGCTAGACGCCCAACTGGACTCCATTTGCCGTATTTCTCGCCTGATAACTTCGTCGCGGGTTTTGGTGTTGCCTTTGATATTGATGTGGCGGACGTAGGTCCGTTTGCCCGGGTCGACAAAAAACGTCATGGCCACGGTTCGGGTTTTTTCGTTGATCTCAGGGATCATGTTGACGTTGGCAAAGGCGTAGCCGTCGTTGCCTAAGCGGTCGGAGATGGCCTTGGATGTCTCGGTGGCGTTTTTTCTGGAAAAAATTTCCCCCGGGCCGATGCTGACTAATTTAATCAGCTCCTCGGGCGGGACGATAAGATTGCCGGTCAGTTTGACTTTTTCTACGGTAAAAACGTCGCCTTCGATGACGTTGATGGTGATGTAGATGTCTTTTTTGTCGGGCGTTATCGCTACCTGCGCGGATTCTATGTTGAAATTGATGTAGCCACGGTCCAAGTAGTAAGAGCGCAGGGTTTCTAAGTCGGCAGCCAGCTTCTGTTTGGAGTACTGATCGTCTTTGTTGTAAAAAGAAAGCCAGTTGGTGGTGTTGAGTTCCAGAACCGATAGCAAGGTGTTGTCGTCGAATACAGTGTTGCCAATAATGTTGATTTCCTTAATTTTAGCAACCCTGCCCTCGGAGATGTGGATATGGATGCCGACCCGGTTGCGGGTCAGTTCGGTGACTTCGGTTTTTATGCTGACGCCGTATTTGCCGTGGCTTAGGTACTGCCTGCTGAGTTCTTGTTCAACTTTGTCTAAGACCTGGCGGTCAAAAATTTTGCCTTCAGACAAGCCAATTTTGTCCAAGGCTTTTTTTAAGTCTTCCTTGCTGAGGTCTTTGTTGCCCTCAAAGACGATTTTGGCGATGGAGGGCCGTTCGACCACGTTAATGATCAACGAAGCCCCCTCCCGTTCTAGGGTGATGTCTTTGAAAAAACCGGTTTTGAACAAGGCCCGGATAGCCGGTGCGGCTTTATCTTCGGTAAACGTGTCGCCAACACTGATGGGCAAGTAGTTCAGCGCGGTACCCAAAGAAATGCGTTGCAGCCCTTTGATTTGGATGTCGTTGACGACGAATCCTTCGATAGCGTGGGCAGCCGGTGTCGCTAAAACACTAAGCAACACTAGGCGGGTGGCAAGTGATCTCATGCAGAAAAGTCTAGGGGGGGGTTGATGCGAAAAAGATGGCCGCATTATAACATAGCGGCGCCGCTTGACCTTGCCTTAAGCGCGGTCAATGGGGAAGGCCAGCACGTCATTAATTGAGGGGCTGTTTGACAGTAACATCAGTATCCTGTCTAAGCCGACAGCAAGGCCGGAACACGCAGGCAAACCCGATGCTAGGGCGGCTAGGAAGCGCGGGTCTTTTTTTATTTCCGCTTGGCCGTGTTGCCGCCTGATGGCGAGGTCTTGGTCAAATCGGCGTTCTTGCTCGACCGGGTCGATCAGCTCGTGGTAGCCGTTGCCCAATTCGATGCCGTGCATGAACAGCTCGACCCGTTCGGCGGTGTGCGGGGCATTGCTGCGTAACCGGGCCAATGCGGCTTGGCATGCGGGATACCCATAGACCATGACCAAACCATTGCCCCCTAGCGACGGCTGTACGCGGTGGCTGAACAGAAAATCCAGCCATCGGCTTAGGTCGTGGCCGCACAGGGCGGTGGCTTCGGGTAGTCCGTTAGCTTCCGCATAAGCCCGGTACTGGTTAAAATGGAACGCGAAAGGGTCAAGGCCAGTGTGAGATAAAAACACCTCTTGATACGTAAAGCGTTCGGTTTTGCCTAGGTTTTTGTCTGCAAACAGCAAGCGCACCAAGGCCTCGGCTTCATCCATCAGTTGCAGCAGATCAAAGTCGACGCGGTACCACTCCAGCAGCGTGAACTCAGGGTTGTGGTAGCGCCCTGCCTCGTTGTTGCGAAAGGCCTTGCAAATTTGAAAAATGGAGCCGCTGCCGGCGGCAAGCAGCCGTTTCATGGCAAATTCAGGGGAGGTTTGCAAAAACAGCCGGTGCTGGTTGGGCGGCGACTCGTAGCGACTGCTAAAAAAAGCCAGGTTCGGGTCGGTGCCGGCAGCGTGGCAAAGCAGGGGCGTTTCGACTTCCAGCACACAACGCTCGGCAAAAAAACGGCGAATTTGCTGGAGTAGGTGCGCGCGCAGCTTGAGTAGCTTAAGGTCGCAAGCCGGTTGCCAGTCGGTTAGCACTATTCTTTGACGCGAGAAATGTATTCGCCGGTGCGGGTATCAACCTTGATAACCTCGCCTTGTTGCACGAACAAGGGCACTCGAACCACGGCACCGGTGGTCAATTTGGCCGGCTTGCCGCCACCGCCAGAGGTGTCACCGCGCACGCCCGGGTCGGTTTCGATGATTTCCAGTTCGACGAAGTTGGTCGGCGTCACTGCTAGTGGGGCGTCGTTCCATAACGTCACCGTGCACAGGTCTTGGTCTTTTAGCCATTGCGCGGCGTCGCCGACGATTTTCTCGTCGGCTTGGTACTGTTCAAACGTGTCGATCACCATGAAGTGTCGAAACTCGCCGTCGTTGTAGAGGTATTGCATTGCCACGTCGATCACATCGGCACCGTCCAGTGTTTCGCCCGATTTGAACGTGCGCTCAATGACCCGGCCAGTTTTCAAATTTCTGATCTTGACACGGTTGAACGCCTGGCCCTTGCCGGGTTTGACAAATTCGTTTTCAACGATGGCGCAAGGATCGTTATCCATCATGACTTTCAACCCAGCCTTGAATTCGTTTGTACTGTAAACAGCCATTTTATCCTCAATGTGACACATAAATTAAAGACCGGCCATTATAATGGACGGATTGTTTGACAGAAACTTTTAATGGCCATCATGCCCACTGCCTCTATGAACGATTTAGCCTGCTCAAGGCCTTGGCAGCAACAGCTCAAAGAGGCATTTACCGACCTGGACAGTTTGTGTGCGTACTTAGATTTGGTACCGGCCGGGCTGCCGGTGTCGGTTGCGGCCGGTGGGCAATTTCCCCTGCGAGTACCGCGCAGTTTTGCCGCGCGCATGGAAAAAGGCAACCCGCATGATCCGTTGCTGCGCCAAGTGTTGCCCGTCCACGATGAATTGCAGGTCTATCCGGGCTTTATCGATGACCCGGTGGGTGACTTAGCGGCAGCGGCGCAGACCGGTTTGTTGCACAAATACCAAGGCCGCGTGCTGTTGATTAACACGGGTGGGTGCGCGGTGCATTGCCGGTATTGTTTCCGGCGCAATTTTCCTTATGCGCAGATGCTGTTAAGCAAGCAAGCTGAGCAAGCGGCGGTTGTTTACATCGCAGAAAACACAAGCATCAACGAGGTTATTTTCAGCGGTGGGGATCCTTTGTTGCTGAGCGATGAACGGCTAGCGCAGCTGATGACCCAGTTAGCGGCCATCGCCCACGTTAAACGCATCCGCATTCACAGCCGCCTGCCGATTGTTTTGCCTGCCCGCATGACCCGGCAATTGGCTGATACGCTGAACGCCAGCGGCAAAGCCGTTATTCTGGTCATGCATTGCAACCATGCCAATGAATTGAATGATGAGGTTCAGGCTGCTTGCCGGCGTATGCAGCACTACGCGTTTACCTTGCTGAACCAGTCCGTGCTGTTGCGCGGCGTCAATGACGACGCCGGAGTATTGGCCGACCTGAGCGAACGCCTGTTCGCTTTCGGCGTGCTGCCGTATTACTTGCATTTGCTCGACCGCGCTAAAGGGGTTGGGCATTTTGAAGTGCCACAGGCAGATGCGTTGGCCATTTATCGGCACGTGTTGGGTCGTTTGCCCGGTTATTTGGTACCTAGGCTAGTTAGGGAGCAAGCCGGGGAAAATGCCAAGCAACCGGTTTTTTAAGGTACTGTGCCATCCTAAGCCCAAAGCCGTGCACGCAGGTGAGCGGCCACCCATAAACCTAGTTTGTTCTCAAGCAGGGTCAGATGCTGTCAAGCGTCCGGCAGTTGTGCCGCCGCCCACCAGTCGAAGCGCATTGCAGCTTAAGGCGCGTGGGCTTTTGACCGCACTCGGCAGATGCCTCAGGCACACCCAGCTTCGGGTCTTGCCGATAAACCGCGCCACAGTTTTTTTGTTACCCGCTGAAACAACAGGCGAATCGGGACGGTTTTTGTCGCCTGCTAAGGCGTGCTGTCACTATCGGCTTGAAGTCGGCGCAGCAAAGACAAAATTTGCTTTTCTTGGGTCATGATGTCGGCGCACAGACGGAACTGCTGGATGGCCCGTTGCAGGTTTTGGCCAGGCGTGTCAACTTTAAAATACCGGTTGCCTTGCAAGTGGTCGGTGTAGAACCTCAAGCCTAATTCAAAAGGCAGCAAACGCAGGGCGGGGTACAGAAAGTCGTAGTCGCAGGCGGTATAAAAATGCCGCGCCTCAGCCAGGTAAGCCGCTAACACGGTCGCGCAAAGCGCAAGGTCGAAGCGATCGGTGCCGTGTTGGTGGCAGCAAGAGCGCAGGCAATCGGCAATATCGTACTGCACCAGCCCGGGCTTTACTGTGTCCAGGTCCACTAGGCTGATAATTTGCCGGGTGTGCCGGTGGAACAAAAAATTGTCCAGTTTAGGGTCGCCGTGGGTCACGCGAAGTGGTAACAGCCCGGTTTGCTTGGCCGTCTCTAAAACAGCCACGAAAGAGGCGCATTGGGCGATAAATTCCGCGCAAAAAGGGTCTTCCTGCTCCGCTGAGGCGGCAGTTTCCTGATAGTGGTTGAGATAATCGGGAGCGATATGGAAGCCGGGCAAGGTGTCGTGCAACAAGTCGGGCTTAAGGTCGCTTAACAGGCGGTGGAAATGCCCGAGGGCAAAACCGGCTTGCTGGGCATCGGCCATGCTGGTGAGGCGTTCTAGGCTTTCGCTGTCGGCAATGTAGTGCTGTCCCCGCCAGAAATCACCGTTGCTGTGCCAATAAAAATCAGCACCCGTACGCGTCTGTAGCGGTTCGGGAAGGGTCAGGCGAGCAAACCCGCAGTGTCGCACATGCCGGCTCACTACCTGGAGGTTGGCCGAAATCAATTCGGGTTCGGGGAAGACCTGTCGGTTCACGCGCTGCATAACAAAATGGCCGGAACCTGCGGTTACTAAAAAGGTGTCGTTAATTAGGCCACGGCCTAGCGGCTGCAAGGCCGTGACGGTGCGGGCAGTAAACTGCCGGGCTACTGAAATCAGTTCGTTCAAAATGGCAGGCTAAAATTAATTACGGGCTTGTTTACGGCCAAAAAAAAGCCCGCTGTGCGGCGGGCTTTAAGGTCAGAGCTGGGTGCTTAATCGCCCATCCAAATTAATTCTACGCGGCGGTTGGCGATCCGGCCCTCTTCAGTGCTGTTGTCTGCGATGGGGTAGTCCTCGCCCATACCGTGGGCGATCATGCGGTTGCTTACGCCCCGCATTTTCAAGTAGTCAACTACGGATTGCGAACGCCTTACCGACAAGGCTAAGTTGTGGGCATCGCTGCCTTCGCTGCTGGTGTGGCCGCGGACTTCAATATCGTGTTTGTCGGGGTATTGAATCAAATTGTTGGCTACAGTATCAAGGATGTATGTGGCGTTTTCGGTCAGCTCGGCGGAGTCGAATTTAAAATTGACACCCTTTAGCTCCAAGCTCACAGGGCAGCCTTGGGCATCAACTTTGCTTCCGGCTAAACTGTGTAAGCATTGGTCAACGCAGTTGTTGACGCCGTCGTTGTCGTCATCTAGGGTGGCGCAGTCGGGTGCGGCGGCTACAGGGGTGGGGGTGGGTATTTCAAACTTCGCCTCGGCCACAGGTTTTGGGCCGAATGGCAAGACAAATCCGACGTTTAGCAACATGTCGGAAAATTGGTCTGTGTTGCGCCCGAAGTATTCCCCAGCATTGTGGTTGTAGCGGTAGCGAATGTCCGTGCGTAATAAAAAGTTGTCGGTGACTTCATAGGTAAAACCGGCTCCCGCCTCGCCAATAAACGAAGGGGCACTGTGGGTACCTAGGTCTGTGTGCATGCCGCCTACGCCAAAAACGGTGTACGGGGCGAATTGGCCGCGTGAAAAGAAATACTGGGCCTCTGCGATACCGCCGGACATGTCCCAGTTGCCTGGGCCTGCACCCTGTCTTTCTAATTGGCTGTAAAAACCTTTTAATTCGACGTTAAAATGCTCGTCCAGAATTTTTCCCACGCCTAAACCGGTGATGTAGCCGTCTTCAGCGCCACGGTCTCCGCCGGGATTGACAAATCCTGCAAACGGTGCGGCATACCAGCGGTTGTCTAAAAAGGTGTCGGCGTGGGCCGGGACGGCTGCGGCCGTTCCCAGTAGTCCCAGTAAAGCCAAGGCTTGTTTGTTGTTCATAAATTAAACTCCTCAAGTGGGTCGGTAGGTAGTGTTGTTAAATTAACAGGAACGGGGTTTTGGCTGGGCCAGCACTCGTTGAAACTAAGTACCCGAGCGCATAGTCTGTGCGCTAAGTCTGTAATGTTTCCTTATGGTTGTGAGTGGCATTTAAGTCGGTTTCGGCTTAATCGGTAATTTAACAGTGAAGCAGGTGCCAGTGCCCGGCTGGCTTTCTACGGTACACCTGCCGCCTTGTGAAAACAGGTATTCACGGGTCTCGTAAACACCTATGCCCATTCCGGCGTTCCCTTTGGTGGTGTCGAAGGGGTTGAATAAGCGCTGGGCAATAAATTTTTCATTCATGCCGCAGCCGTTGTCGATAATTTTGACTGTGGCATAGTCTTCGTCTTGAGTTAATTCGAGCCGAATACAACCGTCGTCGGCTGTAGCATCTTGGGCATTTTGCACCAAGTGTCCAAAAATTGCGACTAATTTTTGTTTTTCACCAACAATTTTTACGTCATTACCCGTGCAAATTATATTCGGTACGGGTTTGTTGGCAGATTGTTGCAAGACCACGTCATTGAGGATGTCGAGCAAACTGACCGGTACCTTCCGGGTTTCCGTGACAGAGCCTTTTTTTAAATGGCCTAGAATGTGGTCAATTTTATTAATCACGTTTTGCAGGGTCTCAATGGAGTCTTGAATAAATTCGGGGTTGTATCGGTGCTTTTCGGCATTTTTGACGATCAGTCCAATTTGGGTGACCAGGTTTTTTAAATCGTGTACCAGGTAGGCGGAAATCCGGTTGTAGGCTTCAAATTGTTTTGAATGGGCCAACGCGTCGCTGGCGTTGCTTAAGGCTAGAGCGTTGGCCAGTTGCATCCCGACTGTTTTTAACAAATCGCGGTCTTCCCAATTTAACGTGCGGACAACTTTGGCTTGGCTAAGAATAATCATTGCCTCAAGCTGCTTACGATGAAACAGGGGCAAGACCAGCCATATTTTTTTTTCGCTAGACCAGGCCGACAAATCGGCTCCGGCATAGATTTCAGGGGCTTGTCTGAACTCTTCTAAATCTAAAATCCAGCCGGTTGCTTTTATAAAAACAACACCCGGGTGCGTACTGTCGATAGATGTGGCGGCTTCAAAGCCTAAGTTTTTGTTTTCAGACAAATAATAACTGCCCTGCCCATCATGAATCCAAATTCCACCGCCGGCACAATCGGCTATGTCCATGACCGTGTTAACGATGAAGCGGGGCAATTCACTAAAAGAAGGCAGTTCGGCAATTTTTTGGCTCAGCTTTATCCATTCATCGCGGTAGTCGTAGTGGTAACGGAAAAAATGCTTGCCGATGAAAAATTTAAAATAAGCTCTGATCTTGCCGGAAAAAAACAACACCAAAAGTAATAGCAGTGCCAGAACAGTGAATGTAATCTGCGCGATGCCGCCCCAGGTGCCACCGTAATCGCGGATATAAAAACCCACCAGGGACATCAGCACCAGATAAAAGCCCGCTACCAGCAAGGCGGTGCTATGGAACACTATTTTTCTGGAGAGGGTAGGCTTCGAGAAGTGATCGGCCTGCAAACGCGCGATGCCGATTGCCAGCAACGGGGTGATTAGGGCGTTTATTACCCCCCTAGCCGCCCATATTTCAAAATCCAAGCGCAAAAATAGTACCGATTTGCTGTAAAGAATGAAGTCCACCGTGAACAAACAGGCCAAGGACAGGCAGAAAAATTTAAGCATCCAGCGCTGTTCAGGCATGGCGTTGCGGTACAACTGCTCCACCAACACCAAACCGATGATGGCAAAAAATAAATGCGCGAAAAGACGTATTTGCCAGTATCCGCCCAGTACGTGTTGTACGCTGTCGCGAAATGCGCTGGAGACCTCAAACGCCAAAACAAGGCCTGTTAGCACCATGATAGCCTTGGCGACACCCGAATCAATCAACAGCGAATAACTGTTACCGTAGCGTTGCCGGGACAAAAAAATGCCCAGTAAAAAATACCAGGCGGCATTGCGTGCGGTTTCAAAAGGCAGGCTATCGAAGGTGTAGTAATCCTCGCTGTAAATGATAAACGCAGTGGCCCCGGTCCAGAGCAGCGAGAAAAACACCGCAATGAGCAAAGGCAGTTGCAAGGCATGGCGGAAAAATTTCCGCGATACCCACAAAAACAGACAAAAATAGCCAGCCCACCCCATGACGTAGCTTATAAAGCTATTGTCGGTCAAAATAGCCCCCCACAAAAAATAGGAAAAACCTAAACCGTTTTCCGATGCACCTGATGCTAGCTTTAAGGCAATGCTTAACGCCTTGCCGCCCGTCTAGCACACCGTTGAATTTGCTTTAAACAAACCGGACGACCTGTATTATGCTTTAGGCACAGTGCTAAACCCCAGGCAAAAACAAGGGCCTTGTGCGGGACGATTGCAGCTGCCTGATACCAATACTTCCTCAAACCGTAACTTCCCCGGAGTCTAACATGAACAAAACGTTGCAGTCCCCCACCGTACACAACCCGGATATTTTAATCCCCGTTAACCCAGTCATTGAACAGTACATGCGGGGGTTGACTAAAATCACCGATCACTCTGTACTGGCCGACATGGAAACGCTGGCAGAACACAACAATTTTCCCATCATAGGGCGGCTGGCCGGGGTCTTCCTTGAGGTTATGGCTAAATCCATCGGCGCTAAACGGGTGTTTGAATTTGGCAGTGGCTACGGCTACTCTGCCTATTGGTTTGCCAAAGCGGTCGGGGATGGGGGGCGGGTGTTTTGTACCGAGGCAGATTTTCACAACGTAGAAAAAGCCCGTCAATACTTGGTTGCTGCCGGCTTGTGGGAACGGGTTGACTTTAAGGCGGGTATGGCGCAGACCCTGTTCGGACAAACCGAAGGCGTGTTTGACATTTGCTACAACGATGTTGACAAATGCGATTACCCCGAAATTTGGTCCTTGGCCAAGGACAGAATCCGCCCAGGCGGGCTTTACATCGCCGACAATGTACTGTGGCGGGGGCGAGTGGCGGTGCCTGAATTTACCGATGTATTCCAGGGCTGGACTGAGGCTATTCGGGAACACAATCAGATGATCTTTGACGACCCGGCGTTCGATGCTTTTATCAACCCGACTCGGGACGGCTTAGTGGTGGCCCGAAAAAAAACCATGCCCGTTTAAAATAGACCGTTTTGCTCGCCCTCCTAGCTAAGGCTTTATGCGATCGTACCGGTGGCTGAAGTGCTAGGGGCAGAAAAAAACGACCCAAACAACCGCGCATACGCTGTGAAGCAGTTGGAGATTCTGCGCTGGGTCAGTGGCCTTTTTGTGGCCATTGTTTTTGTTTTGCACGCAGCAGGTGGGTGGGTACTGCCGTTTTTGGTGCATGCGGAAAATTTTGTTTATGATTTCAAGCAGTGTACTGCCCGCAGCCCGGTCGTTGATCGGCATATAGTCATCGTTACCGTCAATAAAATTTTCGAGGAGCAAGCAGAAACACTCGCCCACTTGGTGGATGGGTTATTTGACGGTTACGGCATTCGGTTGCTGGGTTTGGCCGGAGTGATGGTTAGCACGGACAGCCAAATTGGCATGCACTTGTTGGAGCAATTGGCCCAAGGTCCATTAAGCCACGACCAAGAATTTTTATCGGTGTTGGCAAAATTGCGCCAACAAGAGCCTGCCGACGGGGTTCTGGCAGGCAGCTTGGCGAATCGTCCTGTCGTCTTAGGCTACCGCACCGGCAATGTTGCGCCCCCCAAAGAGGCAGGCCCTCGGCCTCCTCCCTTAGCCCCTGCGGGTGTTTGGTCGTTCAGCACGTTTTTGCCTGTCGCCCAACCTGTTACGACTCACTTAGCCGTCCTGCAACGGGCTGCACAGGCCGCCGGATTTATCAACGACCCTATAATCTATGCGCATGGCTTAAGCCGGAAATTCCCGTTATTGGCGCACCACCAAGGCTACATTTATGAAGCCTTTGCATTGGCTGTGTTCGGGGCAGTTCAGGACATGAGCGCAGTCGAATTTATCACCGCTGACCCTAACGGCGGACTAAGTGGCATTCGGTTGAGAAACGTAAAAGGGGACAGCATTACCGTGCCGGTCGATGGTAGCGGTGCTGTGTCCGTCCCCTTCTGCGGAGAACAAAACCGCTTTGATGTCGTTGTTGCGGCCGATGTTCTTGAAGGTTATATTGCGCCCGGCCGGTTAAGAGGCAAAATTGTCATTGTCACCGCAGCACACCCTGCATCGCTGCAAGCCGGTGTCATCCAAGCTCGTATCGTCAGTGCCTTGTTGGCCCAAAACTTCAAATCCCGGCCGGGTTACCTGTCGGTTATGGAAGCTCTGTTTTTAGCCGGGGCAAGCTTGTTGATCATCGGCCTAGGTCGGACAGTGTCCGTCAAAAAGGCAGGTGCGGCTTGTGTTTTGGCCCTAGCCGCTTTGGCCGCTGTCCATGCTTACTGTTGGTATGGCCTGGCTATTGACACGGCCTTAGTCACCCCGGCCGTACTGATTTGCTTGCTGTTTAGCCTACAGCCCTGCTTTGGATTTTTTCAGGAACGCTACAGAAAAAAACAGCTCACCGCCGTGTTTGGTCCGTGTGTGCCGCCCCAGACGCTGGTGGCGATGGGTCAATCTGGCAAATCTTACGCCGTTTCCGCCGAAAGCCGGGAAATGACCGTATTTTTTGCAGATATCCGGGGGTTTACCAGCATAGCCGAACGCATGGAGCCTAAGGTATTGTCTGAGCTGAGTAATGCCATCTTCACCCTGGTGACCCAAGCTATCCATGAAACCGGCGGCAGCCTGGACAAGTATATGGGCGATGCGGTTATGGCGTTCTGGGGGGCGCCTCTGGACAACCCCAACCATGCCGGTGATGCCGTCCGCTCGGCCCTTAAAATCGTCAGAGCACTGGAAAAACTCAAGTGGTTTTTTATCGCCCAAGGGTGGCCCGCCATTGACATGGGCATAGGCATCAACACGGGTTTGATGCGTGTTGGCAGCATGGGATCGCAATTCCGTACGGCTTATACGGTGATGGGCGATGCGGTAAATTTAGGTTCCCGGTTAGAGAGCCTGACCAAATACTACGGGGTAAAAATTGTGGTCAGCGAAGTAACCTGTAAGGCTGCTCCCGAGTTTGTGTATCGAGAGCTTGATACGGTACGGGTGCAAGGCAGACAAGACCCGGTGATTATTTACGAACCGGTGGCAGAAAAAACAGCCGTCTCAGCAGAAAAAATCGGGGAGCTGTATTTGTTGCGGCACGGCCTAGCCCATTACCGGCAGCAACACTGGCAACCGGCTCAGGAAATTTTTTTGCAATTGGCAGGGGATCACCCCGACGATAAGCTGTACCCGTGTTATCTGGAACGCATTAGGCATTACCTGCGCTGCCCGCCTGGAAATGCTTGGGACGGTGTGTTCACTCACGCCTAGATGAGACATAAACCCTAAGGTAAGCGCATTGCAGGCTTTGTGCTGGGCACAAAACAGCAGCTAAAATCAAAAATGAGCCTGAATTCTCAAAATTGACCGGGTGGTGGTTTTTTGGTCCCTATTGGTTTATTATTGATTCACCAGCAAACAACAGGAAACAATCTATGGCTGTTTCATTAAATAAAGGCGGCAATATCAGTTTATCCAAAACGGATCCCAGCCTAAAAAATGTCATCGTGGGTTTAGGTTGGGATGCAAGGCCGACCGACGGTGCCGATTTTGACTTAGATGCCAGTGCGTTTATGGTCAAAGGAGACGGTAAAGTACGGTCTGAAAGCGATTTCATTTTCTACAATCAAACCAAATCGGCTTGCGGATCAATTGAGCATAAAGGTGATAATCGTACCGGTGCAGGGGACGGTGATGACGAGGTCATCATTGTCCTGCTCGACAAAATACCAGCGGATATTCAGCGCATTGTGTTTACCGTTACCCTGCACGATGCTGATGCACGCAAACAAAATTTTGGACAGGTATCCAGTGCTTATATACGTATCGTTAATCGCGATTCCAACAACGAAGTGACTCGATACGATTTAAGCGAAGATGCTTCCATTGAAACCGCTATGATTTTTGGTGAAATATACAAACACAATGGCGAGTGGAAATTTAAGGCTGTGGGTCAAGGTTTTGCCGGTGGGCTTGGGGCTTTGGCAAGGTCTTTTGGTCTTAGCGTTTAGTTTTTAACCTCTGTACATAACAAAAATCAGCTAAAAGGTGCGGCCTTATCCTCAGGTCGGGATAATCAGCCATTCGCCGTCGTCCAATCGCAAGGCCGGCCGGTAAACCGCCGTGCCGTCCTCCATAAAACCGCTAGTTCATCGCTGTTGAAGCCCGGGGTTCTGGCCTGTTTGGGTGCGGCGGCCTGTGTTAAGCCAGCTTCAGTCATCAGTACCGGCCTGTTCCCAAGTCAACAAGGCCTGTTTACGCCACGTCCCCCAACGGTAGCCGGATAGGCAGCCGTCGCTGCGGATCACGCGGTGGCACGGAACTAAGACGGACACCGGGTTTGCCGCACAAGCGGCAGCCACCGCCCTAGCCGCCTTCGGTGTACTAATGCGGCGGGCGATTTCGGCATAACTGACAGTTTCTCCGTAGCGGATTTCCCGAATAGCGTGCCAAACTCGACATTGAAAGGGCGTGCCCTGCAATGCCAAGAGCAGGCCATCGGGCCGTGTTGGTTTGCCTAAGCAAGCGGCCAATGACCGGGCCAAAGTGTGTAAGCCATCGTCGCCTGCCAGCACCCGGTGTCGGGTAAACTGTGCGTGCAAAGCTTCCTGCAAACGGTCTAGGGTATCGGCAAAAGCGCAATAACACAGCCCTTGTCGGCTCGCAGCCAAGATCATGAACCCTAATTTACAGGGTACCGCCGCATAATAAATACCGCCCGCCTGGAAAGCGGCTGCTAATGAAAGCCAAGCGGACGGGGCGGTTGTGTCGGTTGCTTCGTACATCACGGCGGCCTTTCGGCAGTGTTTGCGGGCGCTATTAACTGAGGCAGTTTTCCAGTACCCGCATGAGAATAAAACCGATTATCCGAGCAAAAGTGGTTCAAATCACCCCGGCCGACAGACCTTTGGAAAAAGAGGTGCGAGGGCTTCTGGATTTCAAGAGCTGCACGACAGCATCGCACACCCGGCCCGGTTCCTAGCCCAATCGGGACGTTTTTCTGCGTAGTTTTCGCGTCCGGGCTGCTCGTCGTAAGGGTGGCGCAGGACCGCCAGTAATTCGTTGACGGTGCTAAAATCGCCTTGCTCAGCGTGTTCAATCGCCAGCTGCGCTAAATAATTGCGGAGTACAAATTTGGGGTTGGCGGCGTTCATTTGCTGGCGGCGCACCGTCTGGGGACGACCGTCTTCTTGCAACCTAAGGGTGTAACGGTGCAGCCATTGGTGCAGTTGTTGTCGGTAGGTGTCGGTCAGTTGTTCAGGACGGTAAAAACTGGGCAGTAAAAGTTCCGGCACCTCCGTACCGGCGCAGTCCGCTTGGGTTTCTATGCCGGCCAATCGGCGAAAAAACCAGGTCATGTCGGTCTCTACCTGATGCAGCAAGGTCAACAGTTGCGTGCATAACGCGCTGTCGCTGGCCAAATTAAAGCGGGCTAAGCCCAATTTGTTGGCCATCATGGTTTGCCAGCCTTGGGCAAAAGTTTCTTGGTAAATTTCAAGGGCTTGTTGCCAAGGCTCCGGGTGCCCGGTGAGGGCAGAAAGTGCCTGCGCCAGTTGCGCTAGGTTCCAGTAGGCGATGGACGGTTGGTTGCCATAGCGGTAACGGCGTCCGGCGGCGTCCGTGGTGTTAGGCGTCCAGTTTAGGTCGAAATTTTCCAGCCAGCCGTAAGGGCCGTAATCTAGTGTCAGCCCTAACACCGACATATTGTCGGTGTTCATAACCCCATGTACAAAGCCGACCCGTTGCCAATGCACGATCATTTCGGCGGTGCGGCGGCAGACTTCGCTGAACCATGCTAGGTAAGTTTTGTTAGAAGGCGGCCCTAAATGGGGAAAATCGGTGCGCAGTGTAAAATCCAGTAAGTGTTTTAACCGGTCGTAGTCGTTGCGGGCGGCAAAAATTTGAAAATGACCGAAACGCGTGAAGGATGGAGCCAGCCGGCAAACCACCGCACCAGGTTCCAGCCTTGAGTTGCCGTCATAGAACAGGTCCCGTAGCACGGGGTCGCCGGTGGTGATCACGGATAATGCCCGGGTGGTTGGTACGCCAAGATGGTGCATAGCTTCGCTGCATAAAAACTCGCGTACCGACGAGCGCAGCACCGCTAAGCCGTCCGCCTGGCGGGCATAGGGGGTGGGCCCTGCGCCTTTTAGTTGCAGCGTCCAATGCTCGCCCTGCCGGTTTTTGATTTCTCCTAGATTAATGGCGCGGCCATCGCCTAACTGCCCCGCCCACACCCCAAACTGGTGTCCGCCATAACAGGTAGCGTAGCTCGCCATGCCCTTAGCGAGACGATTGCCAACGAATACTTGGACAAAATCCTCGGATAGACACACCTCATCGGGTATGTCCAACAAGGCAGCGGCTTCTGGGGCGTAGGCAAGCAATTGCGGTTTGCTGGCGGGCCTTGGCTGAACTTTGGAGTAGCAGGCACCCGTCACTTGACGGGGTATGTTGCGCGTATCCGGGTCGCAGGGCAGTGTTCGGGCGAAGCGGTTGTCGAAATCAAGGTGGTCTAGGGGCAGATCGGTTGCGGTGTGCATGGCAGGTGGTTTTTTAAAGTGGGGAGATAGCGGCTGGGGAATGCCGTTACCTGCGGGTGTTAAGGCCACTGTAGCGGTAATTGCTAGGCAGTTCAACGGGCAATCAATACTCGTACTGGTAGAGGATGCCAATGCTGTTAGTGTTGGGCAGTGTGAGGTTTTGAGTGGCACCAGCCCCTCCTAGAGTAGCTTCCAGTTTGAGCTGCCGGGTTAGATCAATTTGCAGGGTGGCTTGAGGATTGGCGCCGGCCAACGCTTGCCTGGCACCGACATAAATCCCCGGAGTAATGTAGCGTCCGGCTTCGATCGCCTGGCCGACGGTTAACCTGTCCAAACCAAGCCGGGTGCGGACGGCTTCTAGGGGATCAGTGAGGCCGGAGTCGATTCCGGTCAGGGCGGCTAGGGCGGTGCCGATTTGCACCATTTCGGTCACGCTCAGGTCAGCAGAGCCGCGGTCGAACAACAACCGGGCCAGCACTTCATCTTGTGGCAGTGCGGGGATGCTGCTAAGGCTGAGGATCGGCTTGTTGGCGGTGCCGCGCAGGTTCAAACTGGCTTGGATGTAGTTGCTGGTGGCGTTGGCGGTGAAGTCTAACGCAGGATTGGTCAGGCTGCCGCCGTCAAAGTTGACTGAGCCTGCGCTGAACGTTAAGGCCTTGCCGGCCAGGGTAAACCGGCCTCGGCGCAACCGGAAGCCGCCGTCTGGCTGCGGTTGGCTGGCACTGCCTGTCAGCCGCACTGTGCCGTAGAGTTCGGCATCCACTCCGCGTCCCCGAACAAAAATACTATCCGGCGCGGATATCACCAGGTTTAGCCCTAGGTCGGTTTTTCTAACCGGCTGAGCCGGCATCGGTGCGGTTTTTGTCGGCTGCATTCTAAGCACGGCGATGTGGGCGGGTAACCGCTCGGGCACCCGTATTTCGGCGCGGTTGATTAAAATCGAGCCTAAGATCAGCAATGGACCCCCGGCATCGCCTTTAAGCGTCAGGTCGGAATCTAAGTTGACGGTCAGCCGGTCACTGGCCAGAATCCGAGCATTACGGCTGCTTACCTTGATAGCCACAGGCCTTTCGGCGACACCTAGGTTGACCGACCCTTGGGCGTTGATGGGGCCTTGCCCGGCTTTGCCGACAAACCGGTCGAGGGTGATCAGGCCGTTTTCAGCTTTAAGCAGGGCATCGATGTCGGTGATGTTAATGCCTAAGTTTTGATCGCGGGCTTCTGCTTTATCCAGCTTAAGACTGGCATGGTAGCGAGGCTGGGCGGTTGTGCCAGTGACAGTAGCCAGCAGTTTGGCTCGCCCGCGCAGCCTGCGGCCGGCAGCCGTTAGCAGAGGATCAGACAGCTTCAGGTCGAGGTCGGCGTTAGCATTCAGTAACAAGGTGTCGTTGGGGTCAAAGGGAATGTAGCCGTTGAGGCTGGCGACGGCTTGGTTGTGAATTTTGGCACCGCCGTCTAGGGTGATTCGGCTGCCGTCGAGTTGAGCCGTTGCCGTTAGTTGCGCGGGCGGCAGGCTGACGTGTTGGTGTTGGAGTTTAATGTCGACTGCTTTGGCTTCCAGACTGCCGGTAGGTCGGTGGCGGGGTCCGGTCAGGCGGGCCTTGGCGTTCACATGGCCTGATAAAGCGAAGCCGAGGGGGGTAGCCAGAGCCATTAGATCGGCGGGCAGGTTTTGCAGCTGCGCGGTGATGTCTAAGGTGGGTCCGATGCGTCCACTCATGTTCAGGGTAGCTTGGCGCAGGCCCAGCCGCAGATTGTCCAGCACTAAGCCGTCGTCGACAAAGCCGATGCGGGTCGGCTCCCGCAGTGACAACGTTTCTTTACGCCAGTTGAGCCGGGCTTGTGTCACCTGCAAGTGCCGGGTTTGCGTGTTGGCCTGTGCACGGGCACTTAGCGTCAGCGGGTGCTGGGCTTGGTCTATCAGGGCGGCATCCAAATTAAGGTCAAGGGCAGACAACGAGCCGGTGCCGTGCAATTGCAGCGTGCCGCCGAGTGCGGCAGTGGCAATCCCGTCGGCGGATAAACGGGCGTCTAGGTGTGGCCGCCGCAGCAGATCGTCCACCGTGGCGGTCAGGCTGATTTTGCTGATGGTCTGTTGGTCAGGGGTTTGCAGTTGCAGGGCCTGGGCTTGTAAGGTCAACCTAGGTCGGCCACGGTCTTTGCTGGTGGTGGCAACCCCGTTCAGACTGCCTGCGAACGTCTGGCCGAGTAGGGGTTGTAAATCGGCCAAGCGGTTTACCTCAAACAGCAGTTGACCTGCCGGGAAGTCGGTGTTTTTCGGAAACAGCAGTTGGCCGTGCAGGTGTGCAGAGCGCCAACGTGCCTGCTCAAGGCTAATAGCCAAGCCGTCTGGTTGCGGCTGCGCTGTAGCGGATACGTTTAATGCGGCACCAGCCAGCCGGAGCGTGCCGTCCAGTGCCCCGCTAGGGGTGTCGGGCAGGTTGCTGACGCGTAGTTTGCCTGCCAGCGGCTGGTTGGGATGGCGTAAGCCGTGTGCGGTAAAACCCAGCATCCCCGATAGGTCTGCGCTGAGCGTGAAGTTTTTGGGTTGCCCGGCCAATTGGCCTTGCACGGAAAGTTGCCCGGTGAGACCTTGGGCAAGCGGGGTAAGGTCAGCTAGGGTCAGCCGGTATTCGCCGGTTAGGGTTTGTGTGTCGGCCTTGCCTTGGGCGTGGGCGGTTAGACCTGGGCTTTTTAAATCAAAATGACGCAGCTCTGCCACGTCGCCGTCGCGCCGGAACTGGAAGGACAGTTGGTTTTGCTTGCCCAGTACGTTGAGGATTTTGGCATCGCCGCCGGTTAGCGTGACTGTTCCACTGCCGTCTAGGTCTGTGGCGGTGCCGTGTGCTTGGCTGTTGATAGCCCATTCGGCATGGCCTTGCAAAGCAAGCCCGGCCAGGTCGGCAAAGGGTTTTAAATCGGTCAGCGTTAGCTTTAGCCGGGTACGGGCGGTGCCGTTCGTGAAGATGTCGCCGAGGGCATGGAAGAGTGGGTGGCGCACGCTAAAATCCAATGGCCGGTTGGGTTGGTCGGGGTAGGCATTGACGGCCAATTGGATCGGTTGGTGTTGTAGCAAGTCGGCAGGCCATTGGGCGAACTTCAGGCCTGTTAGGGTGCCGGTAACGTGGCTACCTGCCGGGTCTGATCGAGCGGTGAGCTGGACACTGCTGGCTTCCGCCCCAGCCGCTTGCAGCCGCTCTAGGTCCAGTGTGCCGGTAATGCCGGGTCGGTTTAGCTGTCCGAATAGTTGCGCGGACAACCGGGCTTTTTGCCAAGACAGCCCGGTTAGCAGCGGCATCGCCGGGCTTTCGGCGGCCAATGTTAGGCGGGTATTGGCGTCGATGAAGTCTAATACGCCTTCGGCGTGCGCCGTCAACGGCCCGACATGCAGCCGCACCTGCGTGCTCACTGCCGGCATCGGGCCGTGCAGCCGGGCTTCCAAGGAGATGGCATGGGGCTGTTGCCGGTGTAACAGACCGCCCAGTAAGCCCGATGCGGCTTCTGTGATGTTGGCCTGAATAGAAACGAAGCCGGGGGTGATGGTAGCGTCCAGACGGTAGGTGTCATCGACTCGGGTCAACGGTTGCAGCACCACGCTGGCTTGGGCTTGGTTGAGTGCTACGAATTGGCCGCTGCCGGTGACAGCCAGACTGACTGCTTGGCCGGCTACTGCAACCGCTAAATCCAGACGCTCAACTTGTAAGTGCTCGATGGCCGTGGGTAACGGCAATTGCGGCGGCGGGTCAACCGGCAGCGGCGGACGGACTACCGTAAGGTGTTGTGCGGTAAACCGTTTGAATCGGATTTCGCCACCTAGCAAAGCCAGAACATCCCACTCCAGCCGTACCTGCTTTGCATGCAGCCACACGCCGTCGGCATCGGCCAAAACCAACTGCTCTAGGGCCAGGTGTTGGGGAAACGGCCCGGACAGGCCGGTTAAAACGACGGTGTTATGGCTAAGCTGAGCTGCTTTTTGTGCAATCAGGTGCCGTCCCTGAGGGTGGTTGGCAGCCACTAGCAACAGGGCTAAACCTAGCAGCAACCCGGCCAGGGCTATGACTAGTATTTTTACCAACTGCAAAGCGGTGGCAGCCATCAGAAAGCCTGTCCTAAGCCGATATAAATTTCAAAAGCACCGAGGTTGGCAGGTTCCAGAACGGGTACTGCTACATCCACCCGGATGGGACCAAACGGGGTGTAGTAACGTGCGCCGATTCCGGTACCGACACCCCAGGTGCCGGGTTCTGCTAGGCTGTCGGAACTGACTTGACCGCCGTCAACGAAGGCGGCAAAGCCGTAGTCAGCCAGAATCCGTTGGCGCCATTCAACCGTTCCTGTGGCAATGGCCGTCCCGCCTTGGGGCCTGCCACTGGGGAATTGGGGACCGATGGCTTGAAACCGGTAGCCGCGCACGGTGGCACTGCCGCCGGCATAAAAGCGTTTGTCCGGCGGCAGCCCGAACGGGTCGGCACCTTCAATGTGGCCTAGTAGGCCGCGTACCGCCAGCACGCTGCGTCCGGGTTTGCCTAAATCCAGGTAGGTAGAACCGGACGCTTGGATGATGGCAAACGCATTGCCTAGACCGCTGCCCGCTAATGGCTGGAACGGGGTGATGGAAAATACCGCTAACATGCCTTCAGTCGGGTCCAGTAGGTTGTTGATGCTGCTGTATCGCGCAGTCAATGGCAAACTCAGTAGGGTGTAGTCGCGCACGGTGTGTTCTTGGGCCACGGTCGCCTGTTCTAGGGCTAGGTTCGCCCCACCGCTCCAGTGGCTGTCAAACCGTCGCAGCAAGCCGAGTTGGGCGATGATACTTTCTTGCTTGTAGGCGAAGAAGTTTTGCCTAAGAGCAAGGATACCCGCTTCAAAAGATTGGTTGCGTTGCAGGAAATGAGGTTTGTTAAAAGCCACCGCTAAGTTATAGCCGATGCCGGTAGTGCTGTTGCCGCCAATTTGAGTAACCCCTGCGGTTAGTCTGAGTTGTTCGGCCTCACCGAGCAGGTTGCGGTGTTGCCAAAATGTGGAAACGCTGCCCCCTATGTCGGTGGAGAAAGCGGCACCGATGCTGGTGGCGCGCAAGGGTCGTTCGGCCACCACAAACTCAACCGGCAAACGCCCCTGCTGGTCAAGCTCGGTGGCGATTTTAGAGCGCACGCTGGAGAACACACCCGTGTTGAGTAAATCTTGCCGCGCCCGTTCAATAGCCGTGGCACTGTAAAGCTTTCCGGGCGGCAGTTGCACTTGATCTTGGGCAAAATCGGGTTTCACCCGTTGCAGCCCAGTTACCGAAACGGTGCCAAAGTGGACTTTTTGTCCGGCCTCGACATGAAAGGCAATGTCTACGGTCTGGTTGTCTACCACCAGCGTGGCAAGGGGTTCATCAACCTTGGCTAAAGCATAACCCGCTTCATGCAGGCGGTTCAGCAGGGTGTCCCGCGCCGCTAGCACGCCCGCCGCCTGGGCGGGCGTGCCCGGCGTCAAGCCTAACCAAGACTGAGCCGATGCCGGTGCCGTGCCGGTGAGGGTAATTTGCCCAAGCGTGAACAAGGGGCCGGGTTCGATGCCAATGTGTACCGGGACCGGCGGCTCTGGGGGAGCGTAGTCGATGGTGTCAAAAATGCCCGGGTCATGCAGAGTCCTGCCGGCAATGGTGATGGTGACTTGAGCTTGGTAATAACCTTGGCTGTGCAGGGCTGTGGTCAGACGCTCGACATCTTCCCGTGCTCTAGCCACTAGGGCAAACGAACCCACTGGGGCCGTTTCCTGCAAGCCAATCAGGTTGGCCGAGTCGGTTAGTATTTGGTCTAGGTGTTCGTTGTTGGTTTGGGACAGCTCAACCTTGTAAGACCTTAACTCGTCGGCATGGCCGGCAGTGATAAACCAAGTCAATACTGCCAACAGGCTGATAGCCAGTGCAGGTTTTAGAAGCGGGTAAGGCGGCTTTGTAAAAGGGGTGGGCGGACGGGCGGTGGGGATTTTTTTAACGCTATTCGAGTCGGCGGTGTTTGTTGGCAAGAACGGACTGCCCAAGCGGTGTTTGCCGGTTTTTTGTATCGGGGTTTGCTGAGTGTACGGCAGGCTCTGCGCGATCTTAAAACAACCCATCAAAGCCTTGCGGTACGCTGGCATGCTGTCCTTAAGAAAAAAGACTTAAGCCCCCGCCTGTTGGGTTGGGGGGGGCTGACCAAGGCAAGGCCTTATGGCGGGAAGAAAGCTTTTAGATTATCCACAAAGCTTTAATTTTGCAGTTTGGCTAGGCGTTAATTTAAAGGGTTGACATTGATGGCCGTCAAGCCTTTCGGGCCTGATTCCACGTCAAATGTGACTCTTTGACCCTCGTTTAGGGTTTTAAAACCGTCGCCCTGAATGACCGAATGGTGGACAAATACGTCTTCGCCGCCTTCATTTGGGGCGATAAAACCAAAACCTTTGGTGTTGTTGAACCACTTCACAGTGCCTGTTGCCATTAAAAACTCCTGAAATAAAAACTTAAATGTTGCACAGATATTGGACCGCCTTGCGCCTAGTTAAGGCCAAGCGACCGGCCAATGCCATTACTCTGCGGGGGTAAATTGTACTGGTATTTTCGGGTCTACGCTATTTTTAGTGGTAGTGGTGGGTGGTGGAGGTGAGGGTTGGGCAGCTTTGCGGCGGCGCAGCCCGACCAGATTCACTAGGGCCGATGCTAAACAGAGGGCAGATCAGGCTGGGTTTGTACCCGGTCTGAGCTGCCTAACCGCCGCAGTAGCGGTTGAACGTGGCCAGCAGGCCGGTGGCCCTTTGCACGGTACGCGCCAGGGTTTCTGCAAACACCGGGTAGCTAACGGCCAGTTTGACGGATTGCTTAGCGCGGGTGACGGCGGTGTAGAGCAGCTCTCTAGACAGTACGGCATTGGCAGTTTCCGGCAAAACCACCAGAATTTCTGGAAATTCTGATCCTTGGCTTTTGTGGATGGTCATGGCAAACGCCGTCTCACACGCGGGCAGGCGGTTGGGCAGGTATTTTTTAAAGCTGCCGTCAGGTTGCTGAAAAAATACCCGTAACGCGCCGTTTTGGTGGTAGTCGGGCAAGCAAAGGCCGGTGTCGCCATTGTACAGGTGTAAGTGAGGGGCGTTTTGTACAATCTGCACCGGGCGGCCGCTGTACCAGGGACCGGCGAGCTGGATGCGTTGCTGTCGGAGTAGTGTTTGTTGCACCCGCAGGTTGATGTCGATGACACCGTACTTGCCCTGGCGGTTGGCGCACAGGGTTTGGAAGCGGGCGTGGGCGGCAAAAATTTGCGGGTAATCGGCTTTGTTTTTAACCAAGGTCAGGTATTGCTCTTGTTGTTCGGCAATGTAGCCGATGGGGTCGGTGGAGCGCAGCAGGGTGGCAGCGTCGCCATTTTGCAGCAAATGCCAGGCTGTGTCCGCCTGCCCTTGTCGGATGGCTTGTGCCAGTGTCTTAATGGCGTCGCCAAACCGGTGTGCGGTTTTTAAATCGACGGTGTGGTATGGCAGGGCGGCACTTAAGTCAGCCAATACCGCTCCGGCTTCCACCGATGTCAGTTGGTCTTTATCGCCCAGTAAAATCAGCCTAGATTGGGGTTTTAGGGCATAAACCAGCTTGCTCATTAAGGCTAAATCAACCATGGAGGCCTCATCGACCACGACCACGTCGTAGCTGAGTGGGTTTTCGGCGTTATGACGGAAGTGGGGCGACGGTGGTTGTGCCCCCAACAGCCGGTGTAACGTGGTTGCGGTCTCCGGGATTTGGGTTTTAATGGTCTCGCTACAGGGCAGGTGCTGTTTTTGGTAAATCAGGGCCTCTTGCAGGCGCATGGCGGCTTTTCCGGTCGGTGCGGCGAGGGCGATGTGCAGAGCCGAACCGGCCAGTTCCAATAGAATGGCTAGGATTTTGACCACGGTGGTGGTCTTGCCAGTACCCGGGCCGCCGGTGATTAGGCAAAAAATCTGGGAAACTGCCATTTTTGCCGCTTCCTGTTGCCAGTCCGGGCTGTCTTTGCCGGGCGTGAAATAACGCTCGAACACTTCGGGCATAGCGGTTGGGGCAGGAGGCGTTAAACACAGGCTGCTGATGTGCTGGGCTAAACGCTGTTCATAAAACCACTGTTGGTAAAAATAAAGCCGGTCACCGTTCACGACTAAGGGAGCTGGCTGGGCCTGGCTTAAGTCCTCTGCTGCTGTAGCCAAGCCGGAAGCCAATACCAACGCCTTGCTTTTAGCATCCAACAGGATGCAACTGTGTCCTTGACTTTGCTGCTTTGATAAGGTGGCCACCCGGTGCGCGAAAAGGTCTTTTTGGTGTTCTGGCAGGTTTGCCCGGGCGGCCAAAAACCGGCTTAGTGCGCTGTCCAGTGCGGATAAGGTAACGGTTTGGTTAGCCATGAGTGCATCCGGTCTGTTCGTTGGGCGTTAAAATTTTGCTTAAGGGTTACGGATGGTGCCTAGACGCGTAGCCGGCGGCTGTACTTAGGTCTGCGGGTGTCTGTTTGCCCGGGCTAGCACTAAAAATCTGGGCTAACGCCTCAAGCCTTGGTTGATCCGGCCGGTCGCAGAACACCCCGCTTGCGGCCGTGTCCCGGCGCATGCCACGGACAAACAAATAACGAATGCCACCAAAATGCCGTTGGTAGTGGTAGCCGGGCAGGCGATTTTGCAGGTAGCGGTGCAGCACCACGGCATACAGCCAGTATTGCAGGCCGTAGTTGTGTTGGTGCATGGCTTCAGTCAGGCTGGATTGTGCATAATCGGGCAGGCAGTGGGTTTTGTAGTCCACTGCGTAGTAGTAGCCCTGGTGGCAGCACACCAGATCGATAAAGCCGGTCAGGAAGCCTTGTAGGGATTTGTTAACTAAGGCTTGCACCGTGGGGATACCAGACAGTACTGCGTTGATTTGGCTGGTAGCTAAAGCAGGCAGGGACAAATAAAACGGCAGTTCTTTGGCGCAGGCTGATGCCGGCAGGTTTTTTAAGCAAAAGCTAGGGTCTGAGTCGGACAAAGAGGTGGTCACTACGGTTTGCAACAAATCGCCCATTGCCTGTGGATCAATGTGTGTTAGGCCATAACGGCGGCCATATTGCAGGTAGTTTTCAGCCGGTATGGCGTTGTTCGCCAGCTCGGAGAACGGCAGTTTTTCCAGCAGTTCATGCACCAGGTTGCCGCTGGCCTTCCCCCGGGGGAGCCAGGATGGGGTGTGGTCTTCGTGTGCCAAGCCGTCCCCTGCTAAATCGCGCTCGCCGCTTTTGTCGGTTGGCAGTTGTGGATCGTCAGCCATACTTAACGTGGAAAGCGCGGTGTAGCTGCTGATTTGCCAGTGATCCTGCAATGACCGCGATAGCCGACGTACGGTTAATGCCAAAGGAGGGGATGGGGCTGCGTGTTTTGCCAAAGCGGTCGCCTCGGTGGACACCAGGTGGTACCCGAAGCAGTCAGGATACTGACGCCATAAGTTCTGCCAATGGGCTTGTTGCACGGCAAATCCACCGGCCGCAAATTCGTCACCTAGCAACCACGCCAACGCTGCGGAGTTGCTGTGCTCTTGGCTTCTGGCATCGGCCCAAACCAGGTAACACCGGTACTGCGCACGGGTTAGGGCGACGTAGGCCAGCCGAATGTCTTCGGCGAGTTCTTCAGCCAGTGCCTGTTGATGGCGCCGACCGAAAGCCTCGGAACCTAAATCGGCAACCATCCGGCCGTTTTCATGGCAGACCGCAGCCGTTTTGCCCTGACCCAACCGCAGGTTGCGGCGCCACAAATTTGGGCAGAAAACAACCGGGTATTCCAGGCCTTTAGAGCGGTGCAAGGTGACAATTTGGACGGCATCGGCATCGCTTTCCAGCCGAAGTTGTTGTTGTTCGCTGCTTCCCGGCTGTTTACTGGTCTCGTTTATGGCCAGTGCGAACCAAGTCAAAGTCTGTTTTAGGTCTAGGTGCTCGGTGATGGCGGCTTGTTGCAACAGCTCTAACAGGTGCCGGATATTGGTCAGCCGACGCTCGGCCAGTGCCATTTTTGCTAAGGTTGTGTTGATGTGTTCGTTTTCCAGCATCTCTTGCATCATTGCCATTAGGCCGCATTTTTGCCAGGTTTGGTGGTATTCCACAAAACGGGCCGCTTGCGCATCCCAGGTTTCTGCGTCGTTAATGCGCTGAAAAAAAGCCTGCCCATCCAGCCCGAACCAATCCAGTGCCAAGGTTTGTTTTAAGGCATCAAGATTGCCTGGCTGCGCTACGGCTTGCAATACGGTGTAAAGCTGTCCTGCTTCCGGGCTTTGCAGCACCGATTGGGTGTGGTTCAAAACCGAGGCTACGCCGACAGCCCGCAACGCCGTTTGGTAAGCCTCAGCCTGTTGGTTGGTGCGTACCAGCACCGCGATGTGCTTGGCTTGCAAAGCAGTACCGCCGGGTTGCAGTGCGTAGGCATCGCTCAGCAAGGTTACGATCTCGTTGGCGACCGCCTGTTTGATAAGGTCTTCTGCGGCATGGCTGCCAGGCCGCCAATAGCCGTCCGTGCTGTCGCTTTTGGCCAATTGCCAGAGCATCATGGGCGGTGCGGGCTGACCAGCGCGGTACAAATAACCGTCGTGCGCCGATTTTGCTGGCAAAACCGGGGTGAACGCCAGCGCGGGCAGGTGGAATGCGTTCTCCCGTTGGAACAAAATATTGACCGCGTTGACCAGACCTGGGTGGGAACGGAAATTTTGCGCTAGGGTAAAATGCTGCCCGGTTTGGTTTTTTGCCTTTAGGTAGGTGTAGATGTCGGCACCGCGAAATTTGTAAATAGCTTGTTTGGGGTCGCCAATCAAATAGAGACGGTGGTCTGGGTTGGCAAACAAGGTGGAAAAAATTTCCCACTGTACAGAGTCTGTGTCTTGGAATTCGTCAATGAACACTACACCGTAGTGTTGCCGGATTGTCTGTGCCAGAAAATCACCGCCCGCCCCCTGTAACACTTCGGCTACGCGGCTGATTAGGCCGTCAAAAGAAATAGCGTTGTGCTGTTGCAAACGGGCTTTAATGCCGGTGTTCAAGGTGGCCAGCAAACAGACACGCAGCTCCAGGGACAGGCGCACCCGCACAGCGGCTAGGGCATCGAATACGTCGGCGTCTAGGGCCATTGCTTGCAGGTAAGCCCGTTTTCTAACGTCTGCCGATTGCTTGCCTTGGGCGCGCCAGCGGTTGCCGTTTAGGCCGTCGTACAGACCTTTGTAGGTCAACGCGTGCAGTGCGTCGGTGGGCGGCGGCAGGGCTTCGCCGTGTAACCAGCGCTCAAGCTGGCCAAGTTGGGTATCGAGCACTTTGTAGAAGGCGGGCTTGAAGGTTTTTTGTTGGCGGGTATCTAGGATTTTTTTTACCGACGGAAGGTGTGCGGCGGCACGCTGTGCGGTGGCAGCTAATTCACTCAGCACGGCGTTCAGCCCAGATGGCGTGGGGTAAACCGCAATGCCTTCGGGCAAGCCGTCAACACTGGCCAGCAACGCCTCCGGGGTGGCGTAGTCGGCAGTGAGTGCGGCCACTTCCCAGGTGCTGCGCGGGTAAATTTGTTGCCGCCAAAAATCATCCGCGCAGGCTTGGCGCAGGGTAGTGAGCTGTTCGGTCAATTCCAAGCCAAGCGGTTGCCCGCATTCTAGGGCTTGTTCGTGCAAAATCCGCTGGCAAAAGCCGTGTAGGGTAAAAATTCTTGCCTTGTCAATGTCCAGCAAGGCTAATGCCAAACGCCTGCTCGCTAAAGCCGGCTCTACCGGCAAGCGCATCAACCATCGCGCCAGTGTGCTGTCCGCTTGGGTGCCCGTTTGACGTAACGCCAGGCGGGCTTCTGCGAGCCTGCTGCGAATACGCTCTTTCAGCTCTGCCGTGGCCGCTTTGGTGAACGTGACCACCAAAAGCCGCTCAATCGGCAGCCCTGTTTCCACTATGAAGCGCAACGCTAGCATGACCAGAGTGAATGTTTTGCCGGTACCGGCACTGGCTTCAATTAAGTTGACACCGGTTGCTAGAGGGGCGGTGGCGGCGTCAAAGGAGCTGGGTTTCATGGTTTGGAGTGGCTGGCTGGGTACGGTGTGTGGCGGTTTGGAGGTAGGTGTCGGCTTTAGTGTTTTTCAATGAGGGCATAGTAAAACCCGTCCATACCTTGGTCGCCGGTGAGAATTTGCCGGCCGAAGGGGCGTTCCTGCCCCCATTCGGCCACTATCGGCACGGCTTTGGCGTCAGCACAGTGCGCCAAAAAAGTTTCGATTTGTTGTTCGTTCTCTTGCTTTAATAGCGAACAAGTCGCGTACAACAAGCGCCCCCCGGGTGCCAGCAGGGGCCAAATAGCCGCCAGCAGGGCTGTTTGGCTGGCTTGCAATGCGGCAATATCGGTGGGTTTTCGCAGCAATTTGATGTCGGGGTGGCGGCGGATGACGCCCGTCGCCGAGCACGGAGCATCCAGTAAAATGCGCTGAAAAGGTCTGCCATCCCACCAGTTTTTAGGGTCGGTCGCATCGCCGACTGTTTGCGTGGCATTAAGCTGCAAACGCTGTAAGTTTTCATGGAGCCGGTGCATTCTCAACGGGTCTATGTCCAATGCTACCAGCTCGTGTAACTGGGGCTGCATTTCTAGAATATGCGCCGTCTTGCCACCCGGGGCCGCGCACACATCCAAAACCCGTTGCCCCGGCTGCACGTCCAGTAAGCCTGCGGCCAGTTGCGCGGCACTATCTTGCACCGACACCCAGCCGTCGGAAAAGGCCGGCAGCCCGTCAACCGGTACCGGCTTTGTTAACTGCACAGCGGTGGGGCAACAGGCTAAGGCTTCGGCGGCGATCCCGCGTTCAGTCAGTAATTGTAGGTATTGCGTGCGGCTGGTTTGCCCCAGGTTAACTCTAAGCACCAGCGGCGGCTGCCGGTTATTTTCCGCGAAAATTCGCGCTGACTGCTCAGGCCAATCCTGCGTGATGGATTTAATCATCCAGTTAGGGTGACTGATCGCGGCACTGGCATGAAGTTGGCAAGCGTGCTCAAGCCTATCTTGTTGGCGCAGATAGTTTCTTAACAAGGCATTAAGCAGGGGTTTGGCCCAGGTTTTTTTGCCTACGGCTGCAACGGTTTCCGCAACAGCAGCATGGGTTTTCACCCGCATAAAAGCCAATTGGTATAAACCCACCAGTGCCAATGCCTTGATTTCTGGGTCTTTCAAGGGCTTGTCCAACAAGTGCGTCAACCAGAAATCCAATTTGTGGAATTGTCTTGACACGCCAAAGGTAAGGGCTTGCACAAAAGCGCGATCCTGAGCCAACGCTAAGGCGGGCAGAGCCCCGTCGAGGGCTGCCGTTAAGGACATGCCCTTGAACACTTGGGCTAATACCCGGGCGGCCAGTGCCCGCGTGTTCAAGCCAACACCATCCCGTCAGCCGCGTGGGCATTCAAAAAGGCTTGCGCGGGCAGGCGCTTGCCACCCGGCATCTGCACTTCTTTAAGTCGTAAGACACCGTCACCGGTGGCCACGTCGAGTTGTTTGTTGTGCACCGTTATCCGTCCAGGCGGGGAGCCGGGCGGGGCGGCAATGGCCTCGGCCAGCCAAATACGCAAGTTTTGCCCTTGAAACCGTGTCTGCGCCACCGGCCAAGGATTAAGCCCGCGCACCGTGCGGTCAAGCTCTATCGCCGGACGCGACCAGTCCAGCCAGGCTTCTTGTTTGTCCAGTTTGTGCGCGTAAGTGACCTGCGCGGGGTCTTGCGGTTCAGCCACCAGTGCCCCCTGTGCTAAGTGCGGCAATACCTCAGCCAAGGCTACTGCGCCTAATTGTGCCAAGCGGTCATAAACAGACGCTGCGGTATCGGTCGGCGCAATGGGGCAAGACACTTTATGCAGCATATCTCCGGCATCCAGCTTTAGGTTGATTTGCATAACGGTGACACCGGTTTCGTCGTCACCGGCGATAATGGCCCGCTGGATCGGTGCCGCTCCTCGCCAGCGTGGCAACAGCGAGCCGTGGACATTAAGGCAGCCGAGTTGGGGTATATCCAGAACAGCCTGGGGCAAAATTACACCGTAGGCCACCACCACCATTAAGTCGGCGCGGAAAGCCGCTAACCGGGCCAGTTCGCCCGGAGCGTTCAAGTTGGCGGGTTGCCATACGGGTATGCCGGCAGCTTCGGCCATTTGTTTTACGGGACTGGCTTGTATTTGCCGGCCACGGCCGGCCGGCCGGTCCGGTTGGCTGTAGACCGCACAGACAGCGTGCTCGGATTCAAGTAAGCAACGCAGGCTGGGTACGGCAAACTTAGGCGTTCCAGCAAAAATAATTTTCATGAATGGACTTTTTCTTGGCGGTGAATTTTTTGCAACTTGGCTTTAATCCGTTGCCGCTTCAGCGGCGATAGGTAATCGACAAACAATTTTCCTTCCAGATGGTCGATTTCATGCTGGATACACACGGCCAACAATTCCCGCGCTTCAAATTCAAACGCCAGACCGTTTTTATCCAAGGCTCGAACCCGGATATGTTCGGCGCGCTTAACTTTTTCAAAAAAAGTGGGCACCGATAAGCAGCCTTCTTCCGCTTCTCTCACGCCTTTTTTTTCAATAATTTCCGGGTTTATTAAGCATAACGGGACATTTTTTTCTTCGCTCACGTCAATCACAATCACCCGCAGTGGGACATTGACTTGTGTAGCAGCCAGCCCCACCCCTTGGGCCTGGTACATGGTTTCCAACATGTCCTCGGCCAATTTTTTTATGCGTAGGTCAACCGTTTTCACCGGCAGTGCTTTTTTGCGTAGCCGTTCATCGGGAAACTCAAGAATCGTTAGAATACTCAACAGCCTCTCCACTATAATGCTCGAGTGCTGGAATTCTATCTGAATTCATCTAAACTTTGAATGCAAAGCTGCCAGAGCCGCCTAATTTTTCAGGGATTCCAAATGGTTTGTAACATTTTCTTAGGACTGCTATTTTTTTGTTTTTTTAGCACTGCCGCCTATGCAGAAACCCTTCAAATAAATCCTAATCACCCCGACCAATACACGGTTGTGGAAGGCGATACCTTATGGGATATATCTGAAAAATTCCTGCAACATGCCTGGCAGTGGCCCGAGCTGTGGCGCTATAACCGGCAAATCCACAACCCGCATTTAATCTATCCCGGCGACACGGTGTATTTTACGACCGTCAATGGCATCCCCCAGCTTAGCGTGACCAGGGCCGGAGGCTTTGAACAAACCGATGGCACGTACGGCACCAGCCCTTGCGTCCTTAAGAAAGAAGATTATCAAGGCGGCCGCGAACACTTTCCTGTCACGGCAGACGGCAAACTCATGCCGTGCATTCGTGTGATGCCGATGCAGGAAGCCATTAGGATACTGCCTGCCGAGCAGATCCGGGTTTTTTTGTCATCGCCTAGGGTAGTGGGTATGCACGACATGGCCAATGCACCCTACGTTATTGATGTGGCGGGCGAACATATCATCGCCGGTGTCGGCGATAAGGTCTATGTCCGCCCCAGCCTATCACCCGAACAAAAATCTTATGTGATTTACCGTCCCGGAAAACCCTACCTTCGCCCTGTGACCAATGAGGTTTTAGGGTATGAGGCCGGTTATGTGGCGGAGGCCCATTTAATTAAGACAGGCGACCCGAGTACCTTAGCTATTGAGAGCTCCAAGGGCGATATCCGCATGGGCGACCGCCTCATGCCAGCCGCTGCCGAGGAGTTCACGCTGCAATTTTTTCCACGGCCACCCAACGTGCCTTTGACCGGCAGTATCATCAGCGTGCTAGGTGGCGTTTCACAAATTGGTCGGCACAACATCGTAGTTGTCGACCTTGGCAGCAACGATGGCATAAAGATCGGACACGAATTAGATATTTTTCGTAAAGGCGAGGTGGTCAGGGACCCCTACAGCAACATACAAAACGACACCGTCAAATTGCCCGATGAATTAGCGGGTACTTTGTTGGTGTTCAGACCTTTCGAGCGCGTCAGTTATGCCTTGGTGATGAAAGCCAACCAAGCCATTCATGTCCTAGACGCCGTAAAAACGCCCTGAAAAACAGTCACTTGTCAAATGAAGTTCCAGCCATTGCTTATTGGCTAGCACTTATTCGGGTGCCAGGGCTAGGTTGCCGTACTTTTCTTAGGTTATTGCAAACGCACAGCCCGGAACAAATTTTTAAAGAGTCTGCTTGCGCGCTTCAGGCACTGGGCTTAAAAGAAACTAGCGTCCAGGCCATCAAAAACCCGGATTGGATAAGGGTTGAACAAGACATGGCTTGGCTGGATCAAAGCAACCACTGCGCCATAACCCTAACGTCTCCGGACTATCCGAGCCAACTTAAAGAAATTGCCGACCCGCCGCCGGTACTTTTTGTGTTCGGCGACCCAGCCCTGCTGGCCACGCCGCAACTTGCCATAGTCGGCAGCCGCAACCCCTCGACCTTGGGCAAGGAAAACGCCTTCGGTTTTGCCCAAGACTTGGCGGCAGGCGGATTTACCATAACCAGCGGCCTAGCATTAGGCATTGACGCCGCCAGCCACCGAGGGGCACTGGCCGCTAACGGGTTTACCATCGCCGTCGCAGGGACGGGTCTGGATCGTGTTTACCCTGCGGTGCACAAAGACCTGGCTGACCAAATTGTTGCACACGGGGCTTTAGTGTCGGAATTTCCGCCGGGTACCCCGGCTAAGGCCGGCCATTTTCCCCGCCGCAACCGCCTTATCAGCGGCTTGTGCCAAGGCCTTCTGGTGGTTGAAGCGGCCACGCAGAGCGGCTCGTTAATCACCGCCCGGCTGGCCTTGGAGCAAAACCGCGAAGTATTTGCCATTCCAGGCTCCATCCATAATCCGTTGGCCAAAGGCTGCAATGCCCTCATTCGGGAAGGGGCAAAATTGGTGGAAACCACCCAGCATATTTTTGAGGAACTAACCCACTGTTTTACAAGAGATGAAAAACTTTTTAGCGTAAGCGACCAATCAGCGCTTGACCTGGAACAACAAACATTATTGAATCTAATAGCGTTTGAGCCGACCGGCATTGATTATTTGGTGGCCCAAACCGGATTGCCGGTTGCAGAAATTGCGTCAACCTTGTTGATTTTGGAACTGCAAGGCTACTTGGAGGCAACTCCGGGAGGCTGCTATGCCCGCTTGCTAGTAAGATAAATAAGCTATTTTAACAATGGCTTAGAACTCCGGCGCAGCATTAAACCCGGATTAATTGAACACCCCCCCTAAAGACTCGCCCATGAAAGAAAATATATTCGATGTGCTGATGTACCTGTTTGAAAATTACATGGAAGATGAAATAGGCAGGTTGCCCGACAGCGAAGCCATCAAAACAGAGCTTGAGGAAGCCGGGTTTGGCCAGCTTGAAGTCGACAAGGCTTTCCATTGGTTAGAATCCTTAAGCCTGCAAGGCGGCATAAAGCCAGCCGTGGCCACAGCCTTTCGGATATTCTGTCCACAAGAACAAGACAAACTCGACCTAGAATGCCGTAATCTCTTAATGTTCCTGGAACAAACCGGCATACTCAACCCGACCAACCGGGAAATCGTCATAGACCGAGCTATGGCCTTGGATGACGATGAAATTTCCTTAGAGAAACTCAAATGGATCGTATTGATGATCCTCCTGAGCCAGCCGGATGAAGAGCTGGCTTTTTCCAGAATGGAAGACATTGTCTACGACCTGGCACCGACCTATCTGCATTGACCGATATAGGCTGTCGGTACCCGGCCTGCGTGATGGCCGCCCCGCTTATCCCACCTTCGACCATGGACTTGTTAACGGTAAATGAGCAAACACCTTGTTATTGTCGAATCGCCTGCTAAAGCGAAGACCATTGAAAAATACCTGGGCAAGAATTTCCAAGTCTTAGCGTCTTATGGCCACGTTCGCGACCTAATCCCCAAAGAAGGCGCGGTTGACCCAGAGCATGATTTCGCCATGAAATACGAAATCATTGATCGCAATCAGCGTCATGTTCAAGCTATCAGCAAGGCCCTAAAAACCGCTGACAGTCTTTATCTAGCGACTGACCCGGACCGCGAAGGCGAAGCCATTTCGTGGCATTTGCTGGAGTTATTGCGGGAAAAAAAACTGCTCAAAGACAAGCCGGTGCATCGGGTGGTGTTCTACGAAATTACCAAACGGGCGGTTACCGAGGCCATCGCCCGGCCTGAGCAATTGTCCATCAACCTCATCAACGCGCAACAAGCTCGGCGGGCACTTGACTACCTGGTCGGTTTTAACCTGTCCCCGCTGTTATGGAAAAAAATTCGGCGTGGCCTTTCCGCCGGGCGTGTGCAAAGCCCCGCGCTGCGGATGATCGTGGAACGGGAATTGGCAATCGAAGCCTTCGCCTCGCGAGAATACTGGAGCGTGGATGCTGTCTTAAACGCGCAACAGCACGTTTTCAAAGCCAAACTGACCCACTTCGACGGCGTTAAACTGGAGCAATTCAGTATCAATAACCAAGTCCAAGCAGAGCAAGCCAAAGCAGCCCTGTTGCAGGCTGCCGATGGCCAGTTGCTCGTTGTCAAGGTGGAGAAAAAACAGCGCAAACGCAGTCCCGCACCGCCTTTTATTACCTCTACTTTGCAGCAAGAAGCCTCCAGAAAACTGGGTTTCACCACCAAACGCACGATGCTGGTAGCCCAGCAATTGTACGAAGGCATCGACACAGGCGGCGAAACTCAAGGTCTTATCACCTACATGCGCACGGACTCGGTGAATTTATCAGTCGAGGCGGTAACGCAACTGCGCGAACTGATCAGTGAGCACTACGGTCCGGAGGCACTGCCGAACCAGCCATGCTTGTACAAAACCAAAGCAAAAAATGCCCAAGAGGCCCACGAAGCTATCCGCCCGACCTCGGCACGGCTGCTGCCTGGACAAATCAAGGCTTATTTGACGGATGAGCAATTCAAGATCTACGACCTTATTTGGAAACGCACTGTCGCCTGCCAAATGACTCATGCCACCTTTAATGGGGTTGTCGCCGAATTGGCTTGCAGCAATGGTCAGCATGTCTTTAGGGCTTCCGGTTCAACCATTGCCAGCCCTGGTTTTATGGCGGTTTATCTGGAAGGCAAGGACGACAACGCCGAGAATGACGACCAGGAACGCCTGCTGCCGCCCTTGCAAGAAGGCCGCCCGGTCCCGCTTGACGACATCGTGATCGGTCAGCATTTTACCGAGCCGCCGCCCCGTTACGGCGAGGCCAGCTTGGTGAAAACATTGGAAGAACACGGCATAGGGCGGCCCTCCACCTATGCTTCGATCATCTCCACGTTGCAAAATCGCGAGTACGTCACCCTAGAAAGCAAACGGTTTTACCCGACTGACGTAGGCCGCATTGTCAACAAATTTTTGACCGAACATTTTACGAAATACGTCGATTACAGTTTCACTGCCAATCTTGAGGACGAACTCGATGCCGTCTCACGCGGAGAAAAAGATTGGATACCCTTGATGCACGCGTTTTGGGATCCTTTCAACAGCCTTATTCAGGAAAAAGAAGAAAGCGTCCAACGCAAGGATGTGACCCAAGAAGCCATTGATGAAAAATGCCCCGAATGTGGCAGCCCGTTGTCCATTCGACTAGGCCGCAATGGCCGTTTCATTGGCTGCACCCACTACCCGGAGTGTTCGTACACCCGCAATTTAGGCGATGACAGCAGCCCGGTGGCTGAGCCAGAAATTGTTGAGGGCCGCTCCTGTCCGGTTTGCAATGCTCCGCTAACAGTTAAAACCGGCCGCTATGGCAAATTCATAGGTTGCAGTGCCTATCCTAAATGCAAGCACATTGAGCCGCTGGAGAAGCCCCAGGACACCGGGGTTGAATGCCCACAGTGCCGCCAAGGCACTATTCTTAAACGAAAAGCCAAATCTGGAAAAATATTCTATTCCTGCTCCGGCTACCCTAAGTGCGCTTACGCACTTTGGAATCCCCCAATTAAAGAGAGCTGTCCTGCGTGTCAATGGCCTATTTTAACCATCAAAGAAACCAAACGGCGGGGGCTGGAAAAAGTTTGCCCGCAGCAGGACTGCAAATACGCCACGCCTTACGAGGGCAATTCTGAAGATATCAATGGTGTCGCCGGTTACCCGGTGGTTAGGGAACTGACCGGGTAACCGGCGATTAACACTACGCTTTAAAATCACATGGCCGCAAAAAAAGCCGCCAACTCCCTCATGTCAGCATCGGACAAATTGCCTGCGATGGATTGCATGGGACCTGACTGGCGCACACCGTGCTTAAAATTTTGCAATTGGTTCACCAAATAATCCGGCTGTTGTCCGGCCAATCGGGGAATTGCTCCACGGCCCTCGCCTTTGTTTCCGTGGCATCCGAGGCACAGGGCGGCTTTTTCTTGACCGGCTGCTGCCAATGCCGCATCGGAGACAGCTGTTGGTGCTGGCAAGCTAGAAAAATACGCCGCCAAATTGGCTTTATCCGCCTCGCTTAGAGTGGCTGCTATCGCTTGCATCATTGGATTGGTACGACTACCTGATTTGAAGGCATTGAGCTGGTTTATCAGGTAACTGCTTTGCTGGGCCGCTAAATTCGGCCATTGCACGTTTTTACTTTGTCCTTTGTTGCCATGGCAGCCAATGCAAGCAGAAGCCGATTTTTCGCCGGCTTCCGGGTCTGCCGCTGAATTGGCAGGGGAAGAAAATGAAAGAAATACCGCCAATAGCAGCAGTAAAGATGTTAACAACGGTGTTTTTTTAGTCATGGGTCTACTCCTCATCAATGTATTAATTTTTATTAATTTATTGCAGCGTGTTGATTGGGACAGTTCACAAAAAAGCAACTCACTATACAACAGAAGTTACGCATTGACAGCCAAGCTATAACCTGACGTTACGCACTGAGCCGCACCGATTGTGCTGATACACTCGCAGCATCTGGCGCAGCGGCTCGTTTTTAGTGACGGCACACTGTGGCGTTTGACCTGACGGGTTTGCACATCGCAAAACGGCAAGTCTTTAGGTACCATCTTAAACGCCACCGGAATATCGACACCGTCTGCGACGTACAGGCAGTTGAGACTATGGCGATTATTCTATGCCTGTATCCGCCGCAGTGCGTAACATCAGATACTCAGTTGAATTTTTTTATACCACGGGTATAGTGACACCCGACCTCTTCACTCACCCAGAATTTTGTCCCAGCCTCCTAAGGCAAAATGTTTTATCACCCTACCTTTTAGGAATATGACCATGAAAAAATGTAATAAACCCCCTTTGGCTGCCGCGATGGGTGCGGCTGTGATTGCTGCCTTTTCTATGCCTTCGGTAAATGCAGAAGCCAACCCCTTTGGCATGACTGAGCTTTCCAGCGGTTACATGCACATGGCCGAAGCAGGCAAGACCGGCGAGATGGCGTGCGGCGCATCCATGAACATGGAAAAACCGATGAACAAAGCCGCAGAAGGAGCTTGTGCCGGGGCCAAGAAAACCGAGGTGCAGCCTGCACCTGCCGCTAAAACCGCTGAGGGTAAATGCGGTGAAGGTCAGTGTGGGGCCATGATGGAAGGAGGCAAGATGAAAAAAGACATGGAAGGCTCCTGCGGCGCAATGATGAAAGGCATGGAAGGTGCCTGTGGGGCCATGGGAAAAACGGCAACTGAACAACCCCCCACTGCTGAAAAACACACTGCTCCAGCCGACCACGCAACGGAATAACGTGCCTTAACACCCGCTCAACAGGGATCGCCGGGGGGGGGCATTAACCCCCTTAGCGGCCAAAACGGTTTTTTTAAGGTGTGCCGATGAATCCAGTGCAAAATCATTTAAACGGTGCCGGCCTTGGCTTGAGGCGTTGTTTTTTAAGTCAAATCGTGGACAATCCGCCGGAACTAGGGTTTTATGAAATCGCCCCGGAAAATTGGATCGGCATGGGCGGAAAACTCGGTAAACAGTTCCGCGCCATGACCGAACGCTTTGATTTTGTTTGTCACGGCTTATCTTTGTCGTTAGGCAGCACCGACCCATTAGATGAGCCGTTCGTCCTAGCGGTCAAGCATTTTATGCAAGAGCATCGCATCAAAGGGTACAGCGAGCATTTAAGCTATTGCAGCCAGGGTGGGCATTTGTACGATTTGCTACCCATGCCGTTTACCGCAGAAGCGGCCCAACATGTTGCCCACCGCATACGGCGAGTTCAGGACCTACTGGAACAAAAAATTGCCTTGGAAAACATTTCCTACTATGCCGCCCCAGGGCAAGAAATGACGGAAATCGACTTTTTCAACGCCGTTGTCACAGAAGCTGATTGCGATGTGTTGCTTGACATCAACAACATTTACGTTAACAGCGTCAATCAGGGCTACGAAGCCGAAGCCTTTTTAAAAGCCATGCCGGCCAGTCGCATCCGCTATGCTCATGTCGCAGGACATTATGTCGAAGCCGAAGATTTTTTGGTGGACACCCACGGCGGTGCCGTGATCGATCCCGTTTGGAAGCTGTTGGCCAAGGCTTACGAATGGTTTGGCGTATTTCCAACGTTGCTGGAACGAGACTTTAACATTCCGGCACTGCCGGAATTGCTGCGGGAAGTCGACACCATCAAGACCATTCAAAACGCTTGGCAACGCTATCATGTTCGACAATCCGCGTAGTAACCCGGTACCGGTAGGTTTTGCGGCTAAACAGCGCGAATTTGCCGCTTATATCCGAGATCCGGTTAAAAATCCTGCCCCAGCGGGTGCCCCGGCTCAACGCATAGCGGTGTATCGGGAATTGTTTTTTAACAACATCAATAATTTTTTAGCCAGCAGTTTTCCGGTAATCCGAACCCTTCTGGACGACCGGCAATGGGTTGAATTGGTACAGGATTTTTACGCCCAACACGTTAGTAAATCGCCGTATTTTGCAAAAATACCGGAAGAGTTTATCGCTTTTTTGCAAGCAGAGCGGGTTGCCCCGGATGATTTGCCATTTTTGTTGGAATTAGCGCATTACGAATGGGTGGAAATGGCGTTGTCGATTGCGACAGCAGAGCCGGTGGTCCAGGTTGCTCCGCCGAGTGCCTTAGCAGACCGGCTCATAACGCTTTCGCCGTTGGCCTGGCCCTTGGCCTATGAATACCCGGTACATAAAATAGCACCCGATTATTTGCCCGTTCAGCCGCCCGCCTCCGCCACATTTTTGGTGGTTTACCGAGACGTAGCCGATGACGTACATTTTTTCGAGGTCACGCCTTTAACGTACCGCTTGTTGACAATGGTCGAGTCCTTGCAGCCTGTGCTTGCTGAAGCGTGCCTAAGGCGTTTGTGCAGTGAATCTGCCCCTGTAGACCCTGCGGCTTTTATCGATGCCGGCAAATCCTTGCTGGGTGAGCTGGTGGAAAAGGGAATTATTGTTGTAGAAGAGGTGTGATTTCTACTTTCTAAACCGGGACAGACTTTTGTCCTGCTAAACGCAACCTAAAAAACAGGTGAAGACAATGACGCATAAAGCAATAGCCACTGTGCTGGCAATCGCCGTTTCATACGCGGTTCATGCAGAAAGCCCGGCAACGGCCAATCCTGCATCCGCTAATGCTGCGGTGCCGGTGGCCACACAGGATGCGGGCAAATTGCCCCAAAATCATGGCAAGCGGCTGGACAAAGTGGCCCAAGAATTGGGTTTAAGCGCAGAGCAAAAAGCTAAAATGGCAGCGATTATTGAAGAAAAACACCAGAAAATAAAAGCTCTGCATGAAGAATCCCGAGCTAAGCTAAAAACCGTGTTGACCCCTGAGCAGTTTGTAAAATTGGATGCCATGCATCCGTACAGACGTCACGGCAAAGTTGAATAAACCCTACGGCGGGTTCAAGGCTGATGCCGCACTGCGTTAAGGTTTCATGATTGCCGAAAGGCCGGTCAATCCTCATGCGGCCTTCAGTGCAAGGCGTTGAAAAGGGCTTAAGGGTACAGCGCCACGGTTTTCAGACCGCAGTCCTCCGCTAAGCCGAACATCAAGTTCATCGCCTGCACCGCCTGCCCCGAAGCCCCTTTCACCAGGTTGTCAATCACTGACAACACCACGACGGTATTCCCGTGTTGCGGTCTGTGTACGGCGATTTGACAACGGTTGCTGCCGCGTACATGGCGGGTGTCGGCGTGGTCACCTTCTGGCAACACATCTACGAATACTTCGTTTGCGTACCTGTCTTCGTACAAGGCCTGTAAATTTCCGGCATGGGCACTTAACTGTGCGTACAGCGTTGCATGGATGCCGCGGATCATTGGTGTCAAATGCGGTACAAACGTTAAGCCGACTGGCATTCCTGCTGCCTTCGCTAAGCCTTGGCGAATTTCTGGCAAGTGTCGGTGGCCGGCCACAGCATAAGCCTTGAAGCTTTCCCCGGTTTCGCTCATTAAGGTGGCCAATTCCGCTTTGCGGCCCGCTCCACTAACCCCGGATTTGACATCGGCGATTAGGTTCTGGTTGTCAACCCAGCCTTGTTCAAGCAAAGGCAACAGGCCTAGTTGCACGGCGGTAGGATAGCAACCTGGGCAGGCTACTAGGCGCGCCTGCCGGATGGCTTCGCGGTTGATTTCCGGCAGTCCGTACACGGCTTCTTTAAGTAATTCTGGGCAGGCATGTTCTAGGCCGTACCAACGCTGCCATTGCGCGGCATCTTCTAATCTAAAGTCAGCAGACAAGTCCAGCACTTTCACGCCACAGGCCAGCAATTTCCCGACTGACAGCATTGCCGTGCCGTGGGGCGTAGCGAAAAATACCACATCGCACGCGGCTAATGCAGTGAGGTCTGGGGCAGTGAACTCGGTTTCACAATAGCCCCGCAAACTGGGGTAAACCGCATCCACCCGCTTGCCTGAGTCGGTGCGTGAGGTAACCACAGCAATGTGTGTTTCGGGGTGCAATGCCAAAATTCGTAATAATTCTACCCCGGTATAGCCGGTGCCACCGACGATGCCTGCTTTGATCATGCGTTTAACATCTCCCCTTAAAAACGGATAGTGCCTACTTGTGCGCGGGTACTTGTGCAGGTTGTTTGGTTGTCGGCTACTTAGTCTGCCAGCATTGCCAGCAAGTCTGCCGTCTTAGCCTGCATTAACGTGCGATTGCCCCGGGCTTCGACATTCAAGCGCACCAAAGGCTCGGTGTTAGAGCAGCGCAAGTTGAACCGCCAGTCGGCAAACTCCATGCCCAGACCGTCAGTAACATCGACGGTTATGGCGGTGTCGGCGTAATACCGGCGGACTTTCTCCAGCACCGTGGCAGGGCGGGCGATGACGCGGTTGATTTCACCGCTGGCGGGGAAAGCCTCTATGCGATCAGCCACCAGTTGCGACACTGTTTTGCCGCTGTCGCCCATTAAGGCCGCCACCAGCAGCCAGGGTATCATGCCGCTGTCGCAATAAGAAAAATCGCGAAAATAGTGGTGTGCACTCATTTCGCCGCCGTAAACCGCATCTTCTAAGCGCATGCGTTCCTTGATGAAGGCGTGGCCAGTTTTGCTTTGGATGGGGATGCCGCCTAGGCCCGAGACCAAGTCGATAGTGTTCCAAGTCAAGCGCGGGTCGTGGACGATTTTGGCACCCGGGAAGCGCTTTAAAAAGGCCGTTGCCAGCAACCCGACGATGTAATAGCCTTCAATGAAATGGCCGCATTCATCAAACAAAAAGCAGCGGTCGAAATCGCCGTCCCAGGCGATACCTAAATCGGCCCCGTGCTGGATGATGGCGGCGGCAGTGCTGCCTCGGTTTTCTGGCAACAGCGGGTTAGGGATGCCGTTGGGGAAATGGCCGTCCGGTTCATGGTGAATTTTGATGAACTCAAACATCGGCAAGGCCGCTTCCAATGAGTCGATAACATGCCCGGCCGCGCCATTGCCGGCGTTGACCACGATTTTTAACGGCCTTAACCGGTGGGTGTCGATATAGCTTAGCAAGTGCTGGGTATAGGCGTCGGCGATATCCACCCGAACGGTGCGGCCGGGTTGACTGGCTGGTGCGCTAAATGCGTTGCTCTCGGCCAATTGTTGGATGTCCTGTAAGCCGGTGTCGCCGCTAATCGGTTTGCTGGACTCGCGTACCAGCTTCATGCCGTTGTAGTCTTTTGGATTGTGGCTGGCGGTGACCATAATGCCGCCGTCCATGGCTTGGCCGTAGGCCTGGTAGGCGAAGGTGGCAAAATAGACCTCTTCGGTGCCGCACAGACCGATGTCGTACACGGTCACGCCGGCGTCGGTCAATCCGCACGATACGGCAGTCGCTATTTCGTCGCTGGACAGGCGGATGTCTCTGCCCACAACGACCGCCTGCGGGCGAATTTTTTCGGCGTAGGCACGGCCTATACGGTAAGCGATGTCGGTGTTGAGTTCGTCGGGAATGCGACCGCGTATGTCGTAGGCTTTAAAGCAGGTGAGCGTTTCGGTCATGAGCGTGTCACAGTGGTTGGCTTAAAAGCTCCCCAGCTTATCAGAAATAATCCAGCCACCCCAACACCGTGTTTGTGTGACCGTACAATAAAACGCTATGATGACGACCCGGGAAGTTTCGTTTTTGCTTTAGCCTGCAGAACAGGGTGCTTAACTTTTTTCAATAATTTGGCAGGTTTAGGCACATGTTAGTCAAGCGTTTAGGCAGGCAGCCTTACTGGCCGGTTTGGCAAGCCATGCGGGATTTTACCTTGGCCCGTCAGCCAGAAACCCCAGACCAGGTCTGGACAACCGAACACCCGGCTGTTTACACCTTAGGGCTGAATGGCAAGCATGAGCATCTGTTGGCCATTGACGGTGACATTCCGGTGTTACAAACGGACCGAGGCGGCCAGGTGACGTACCACGGCCCGGGCCAAGTGGTGCTTTATGTTTTGTTTGATATTAAGCGCTTAGGAATCAATACTCGGCAATTGGTGACGTTGCTGGAACAGGCGATGATTACCGCGCTGGCCGACGTGGGCATAGCCGCATCCGCTCGGGCTGATGCGCCGGGTGTTTATGTGGACGGCGCAAAAATCGGCGCCATTGGCCTTAGAATAAAAAATCAGTGCAGTTACCACGGTCTGAGTCTGAACAACCGCATGGACTTGAACCCCTTCAAGGCAATCAACCCTTGCGGTTACAGCGGCCTTAACGTGACACAACTGGCCGATTTAGGTGTCAGTGTCACCAATGAGGCACTGGCCGAGGCATTGATTGCCGCTATCATTGGGCAAATTAAATGAGCTATCAAGCACCTTCGCGTTTTACCCCTGAATCCCATCAACGCAACAGCGAAAAACTGGCGCGGATTCCCATTAAAGTTGAACAAACCGAGACCGTGCTTAGAAAGCCGGATTGGATACGCGCAAAACTCGGCAACAGTCCAGAAGTCATGCGTATTAAGCAAGTGCTCCGCGAACACCGCTTGCACAGTGTGTGCGAGGAGGCCGCGTGTCCGAATTTGGGGGAGTGTTTCCAGCACGGTACCGCCACCTTCATGATTATGGGCGATTTATGCACTCGCCGTTGTCCGTTTTGTGATGTCGCCCACGGCAAACCGCTGCCTTTAGACAAGGCAGAACCGCAGCGTTTAGCCGCTGCCATTGCCGCGATGGCTTTAAACTATGTGGTGATTACGTCGGTGAACAGGGACGACTTGCGCGATGGCGGTGCGGCACATTTTGCTGACTGTATTGCACAAATCCGCAACCTGACACCGGCGACTAAAATAGAAATTCTGGTACCTGATTTTCGAGGGCGTCTGGACCAGGCGGTCGATATTTTGGCCGGGCAGCCTTGTGATGTGTTTAATCATAATCTGGAAACCGTACCTAGACTGTATAAACAAGTCCGTCCCGGGGCGGATTACCAAGGCTCATTAGCCTTGTTGGCAAAGTTTCATCAAGCGTGTCCGACGGTACCGACTAAATCGGGCTTGATGTTAGGACTGGGCGAAGAACCGGAAGAAGTGGGTCAGGTGATGCAAAATTTGCTCGGTAACGGCTGCTCCATGCTGACCTTAGGGCAATACTTGCAGCCGAGCCGAGCACACTTGCCGGTGCAGCAGTACATTAGCCCTGAACAATTTGTCGAATACGGCAAACAGGCTAAGGCCCTAGGCTTTAAACAGGTGGCCAGCGGCCCGATGGTAAGGTCTTCCTACCACGCCGATCACCAAGCTCGGGCGGTCATTGGTGCTTAGAAGGCAGGTGGCAATACACGCTTTCGGCGTGAGTGTTAGGCTTCGGTTATGTGTCTAAGGTTTGAGCGGTTCTGGTACGGGAGCGATGGTTTGGCTTTTGGGCACGGATTTTTTTGCCGCCAACGCCAGCTCTTCAGTGTGGCGCCTGTTACCCTCGCCATAAAAAGTGAAAGACGCCATCACCAGCACCAAAGTGATGGAAAACACCAGAAAACGAGTCGGTTTCTCCAGAAAAAACAACGGCCATTTGGGTTTTATCATGCCAGAGATAAAAAACAACGCCGTAATTAGCATTAAATTGATAGCGAAAAGAACCATAGATTTAGTACCTATTAAATAGTGAAATTTGCATTATTATAGCCAAGATGACTCTGGCTGCTTGGGTTGTTGGTGGTGCTGGTTAAGTACAGTATCCACATTTTGGCCCTGGTCTGCCGGCAAGGGTGGCTACAAGCGGTATTAGGCCCGCTCCGAGAGGGCGGACTGTAAGGTGTACCGCATTTGTTCGTTTTGACAATAGGTGCAGAAAAAATGTCGGGCGTTTTTCATCCTTAAACCGTAAGGGGGTATTGTGGTTGGTTTCGAATGGTTTGTTTTAGGGCTGCTGGTTTTTGCGGTGGTGTTTTTATTTATGAGTGTCAAACCGGTGCCACAAGGCATGGAGTATACGGTGGAACGGTTTGGTAAATACACCGTCACGCTGACCCCAGGTTTGAACATTATCACCCCTGTCATCAACACGATAGGCAAAAAAATACTGATGATGGAGCAGGTTATGGATGTTCCCTCGCAAGAGGTTATTACCAAAGACAATGCTATGGTGACAGTAGACGGCGTGATTTTTTACCAAATTATGGATGCCGCTAAAGCCGCCTACGAAGTTAGTAATTTGAATCTGGCTATCCTCAATCTGGTTATGACCAACATCCGCACCGTGATGGGATCGATGGATTTGGATGAACTGCTGTCTCGCAGAGACGACATCAATGCCCGTTTGCTGGCCGTGGTGGATGATGCTACCACTCCCTGGGGTATTAAAGTTACCCGTATTGAGATCAAGGACATCGCTCCTCCGAAAGACTTGGTTGAAGCAATGGGCAAGCAAATGAAAGCCGAGCGTCTGAAACGGGCCTCAATCCTTGAGGCGGAAGGCTTGCGTCAGGCTGAAATTTTGCGTGCCGAAGGTGCTCAACAAGCGGCTGTTTTGGAAGCAGAAGGCCGCAAAGAAGCCGCCTACCGCGACGCTGATGCGCGGGAGCGACTGGCGCAGGCAGAGGCGCGGGCAACCTTGATGGTATCCGAGGCCATTGCTAATGGCGACATACAGGCTGTCAATTATTTCGTCGCCCAAAAATACGTCGAAGCGTTAAAAGAAGTTGCCTCGGCAAATAACAGTAAGTTAATTTTTATGCCATTGGAGGCGTCAGGGGTGATAGGCGCCTTAGGCGGCATCAGCGAATTGGTCAAAGCATCGGCCAAGACAGCAACTTGATCGACAATGCTTGTGATGGGGTGGTCATGATGGGTTTGACTGTGGGGGGATGGGGATGGTGGGTAGCAGGCCTTGTGTTTTTGATACTGGAAATGGTACTCCCCAGTTTTTTCTTTATGTGGCTGGCTACGGCCGCAGCTGTTACCGGCATTTTAGTGTGGTTGTTGCCAGGTTTGAGTTTTTTATGGCAAGTCATTATTTTCTCCGTGTTGGCGGTAGCCACCTTGTTGCTTGGGCAAGCGTACTCGAAAAAATGGGTAACCGAAAAAACCGACCACCCCCAATTAAACAAACGCGGTGAGTGCTATGTTGGAAGGGTTTTTACCCTGTACCAAGCCATTGAAAATGGGCAAGGAAAAATTAAAGTCGATGACACCCTTTGGAAGGTGCATGGCGAAGATTGTGGCCAAGGCACTAAAGTGAGAGTGATTGCGGTGAGCGGTACTGTTTTGGATGTGGAGCCGATTGCGTAATCTGCTGTCAGCAACGTAAGGGAAATAAAGAGCTTTACGCCTGATTCATACGGCTAAGCAGCCGGTTCGGCGGGTTTTTTGTTCATTTATCGTTTATAAACGGGCAGTACAATCGAGCAAGAAAGCAACGTAGTGGTTGGTTCGGGATAGAAAACGGGCGTTTCCAGGTTGGGCGCCGCGCTTAAAACGTAGGCGGCGACCGCTATAAATTGACAGTAATTTAACTTACATTGGCTGACCCTGAATGAGCATACAATACAAAGCGCACCCGTGGCATGGCATTAACCCTGGCGAAAAAGTACCCGACATAGTAACCGCCTTTATCGAAATCGTACCCACTGACACGGTCAAATACGAGATTGACAAGACCAGCGGCTACTTGAAAATAGACAGGCCGCAAAAGTTCTCTAACACCGTGCCGACACTTTACGGGTTTATTCCCCAAACCTTCTGCGCGGAAAAAGTGGCGAGGTTTGCTGCTCTTAAATCCGGAAAAGCCGTAGCCAAAGGCGATGGCGACCCATTAGACATCTGTATTTTGAGCGAACGCAGCATTACCCACGGCAATATTATTGTCCAGGCTATCCCCATCGGCGGGTTCCGTTTGTTGGATAGGGGAGAGGCCGACGATAAAATCATTGCCGTGTTGAAGGGGGATGAGTTTTACCGGCAATGGAACGATGTTTCTGATTGCCCGGTATCGTACATAAACCGGTTGAAGCATTACTTCCTAACCTACAAAACCTTGCCCGGCGAGGCGGGGAGCTGTGAGATCACCAATGTTTACGGGCGGGAAGAAGCGCACGAAGTTATCAGGCATTCTTTGGAAGACTATAAGGCTCATTACGGTAGGGAGCGTTTTATTGCCAGCCGCTTTTTGCCCCTAAAAAGTCTTATGCGCAAACACAGAAGGTTCGGTCTGCGCGGCGAATCATAAGCCCGTTTAGGGGGCAACCTGCTCGTAAGCGAGGTCGGCGTCGAGAAAGTCGGAGCGCAGTGTAGGATCGGTAAAATTACCGTACGCTAGCAGTAGTTTCGCGTAAGCGGCTTCAAGTGACATATCACAAAGCATACGGGCACCTTGCTCAAGTAGGGTTTGGGTGCTTTCATAAATGGCCTGACTTTTGTGTACGGGTGCCAAATAAACCGTGATACCCTTTTTTCGGCAGCGGCTAATAAACGTTGTCAGGGCATAACACCCGCCTTGGTCCTCGGCGACCGAGGCTGTACCCGAGTGGTACAGATCATGCAGCACGGCATTAACCCCCGTTAAATTATAACCATCGTAATTCAGCCCAGGGTATGGCCGAACTATAAGAATGTGCTGGGTAAAATCCGCAGTGAGTCGGTACTGTTTTTGTTGTGGGCGGGTATTACTCGAACGGGCGGTAAAGCCGTGACCGTCAAAGGTCAAATAACTGTTGTGTTGCACACTGAAAAAATTGTTGCTAAGCGGCAAAGACGAGCACAAGCGGGTGCCTAAGTGTACCTGCATGGGCTGATTTTGGTTTTGGTAGGGAACAAACACCCCGGTTTCCTGCCGTTGCCGGATAAATTCAAGGGCGCAAATAAAATTCGCCACGCCATTAGCCCTGCTGTCTGCGAGCGGGTAATCGCTGGACACCAGTAGGACCGGCTTGTGCAGCGAATGCCAAAACAGACCGAGAGCCGCCGCAGTAAAAGCCAGCGTGTCGGTGCCGTGGGTGATAATGATGCCGTCAAACCCTAACCAGTGTTCGGCTTCAACCGCAGCGATGATTTGCGCCCAGACCTGCGGCAAAAGGTTTTCGCTATGAAAATTAATAGGTTGAATGGTTTTAAAGGTAAAGTCTTGGCAATGGGGGTAGGTTGTTTCCAGCCGTCTCATTAAGGTGTGTCGAGCGGCTGTGTCGGTTTCTATGGTTGTACCGATCACGGACGAGCCAATGGTGCCTCCGGTCAGCACCAAGAGAATTTTTTTCATGGTAGTTTGGCTAAACGAGTAGTTGGACTGGAAAAGCGATTAAACGAGGTTCGTTAAATTTATGAAAGTATCCCTCATTGTGGCGATGGCAAGCAACCGGGTTATCGGTGCCAACAACAAAATGCCCTGGCACCTTCCGGCCGACTTAAAGCGGTTCCGGCAAATCACCTGGGCTTCCCCCATCCTGATGGGGCGCCACACGCACGAAGCGATCGGCAGGCCGTTGCCGGGCAGAACCAATATCGTCGTCACCCGCAATGTCAATTACCAGGCCCCAGGTTGTCTGGTTTGCCATAACCTTGATGCGGCGCAGGCACTGGCCTGCCAAACGGCCAATCAGCTTTTTGTTATCGGCGGCTCGGCATTGTACGAGGCTTTTCTACCGCTGGCCGATACTTTGTATCTGACAGAAATAAAAATAGCCTTCGCCGGCGACACATTTTTTCCACCTTGGTCAAGTGAGGGCTGGCACGAACACACACGCGAAGACGTTTATGACGATGCGGACGCAGGTTTTGATTATAGTTTTCTGCAATACACCAAGAAAGCATCGCAAGCACTGACAAACCGCTGTTAAAGCGGCTAAAATGGCGGCGTTTTTTTGTCACAAAGCCACAGGCTGGTAGCCACTATGCAAACAACATTAAATACCGATGACTTGAGGATCTGCGAAACCAAGGAAGTGATTGCGCCCATTCAAGTTCATGAAGAGTTGCCGATTACTGAGTCCGCAGCCGAAACCACGCTTAAAGCCCGTGCCGCCGTTCATGAAATTTTAACAGGGACCGACGATCGTCTGCTGGTGGTGGTCGGTCCTTGCTCCATCCACGACCCGGTTGCCGCTAAAGAGTATGCCCAGCACCTAGCCGGTATCCAGGGTGAAGTCGCTAATGATTTACTGATCATTATGCGGGTCTATTTTGAAAAACCACGCACCACGGTTGGCTGGAAAGGACTGATTAACGACCCTGATTTGGATGCCAGTTTCAACATCAACAAAGGACTTCGGATAGCCAGAGAATTGTTGTTGGATGTCAACACTCTAGGGGTTCCAGCGGCGACTGAATACTTGGATTTGATCACCCCGCAGTACATTTCTGACCTCATTGCTTGGGGAGCGATTGGGGCTAGGACCACTGAAAGCCAAGGCCATCGAGAGTTGGCTTCCGGGGTTTCTTGCCCCATTGGCTTTAAAAATTCGACTGACGGCACCATCAAAATTGCCATCGACGCCATTGGTGCTGCCATGAGTCCGCACCATTTTTTGTCGTTGACCAAAGCCGGCCACTCAGCAATTTTTTCAACCACCGGCAATGAAGATGTACACATTATCCTTAGGGGCGGCAACGACCGCCCCAATTACGATGCCGTTAGCGTGGAGCAAGTCGCCGAGGGACTGAAAAAAGCCGATTTAAGACCGAACATCATGATTGATTTCAGCCATGCCAACAGCTTGAAACAATGCCAGCGGCAGTTGATAGTCGGTGACGATGTTGCCGGGCAGATTGCCAATGGCGACCACCGCATCATGGGCGCGATGATCGAAAGCCACCTGAAAGCCGGCAGCCAGAAAGTGCTGGAAGGCCAGCCTTTGGTCTACGGGCAAAGCATCACCGATGCTTGTTTGTCCTGGGAAGACACCGTACCCTTGCTGAGGCATTTGGCGAAAGCCGTGCAAAAGCGCCGAACCGTCGACAGGAACAGGAGTTTGTACACATGATGATTTTTGTTAATGGAGAACAGCGTGAGTTGCTCGACAGTGCTACGGTAGCCGATTTAGTGGCTGAATTGGGTTTAAATGGAAAAAAAATAGCCGTCGAATTAAACAGGGAAATTGTGCCTTACAGCCTTTATGACAAGCAGCCATTAGCCGTGCAAGACCGCGTGGAAATAGTCCATGCCATTGGCGGCGGCCAGCCTGAGACCTGCGGCGACGGGTTGGTTATCGCCGGGGTGGCGTACCGTTCGCGCTTGTTGGTGGGTACTGGCAAATACCAAAATTTGGAAGAAACGCGCCGGGCGATTGAGGCCAGCGGCGCGGAAATTGTCACAGTCGCCATCCGTCGCACCAACATTGGCCAAAATCCGGGTGAGCCGAACTTATTGGATGTCATTGCACCCGATCAATACACCATCCTGCCAAATACGGCCGGTTGTTTCACGGCAGACGAAGCCGTGCGTACCTGCCGTTTGGCCAGGGAGTTACTGGGTGGCCGCAAGCTGGTTAAATTGGAAGTGTTGGCCGATCAAGCCACCTTATTCCCGGATGTCGCCGAGACGTTCGTGGCGGCTGCCACGCTGGTTAAGGAAGGCTTTGACGTCATGGTTTACACCAACGACGACCCGATTGCCGCCAAACGCTTGGAAGACATTGGCTGCGTCGCGGTCATGCCGTTGGCGGCACCCATCGGTTCTGGTTTGGGTATTCGCAACCCCTACAACATTTTGACCATCGTAGAAAATGCCGGTGTTCCCATTTTGGTGGATGCCGGCGTGGGTACAGCATCCGATGCTGCCATCGCCATGGAACTGGGCTGCGATGGGGTGCTGATGAATACAGCCATTGCCGCCGCGAAAAATCCTGTGTTAATGGCATCGGCCATGAAAAAAGCCATTGAGGCGGGACGGGAAGCGTACCTAGCTGGGCGTATGCCAAAAAAACGCTTCGCCTCGGCTTCTTCACCGATTGACGGTTTGTTTTTTTAACCGCAGGACGGCTCTCCTGGTTGTAAAAAAAAGGGGGTGCCGCCCCTTTTTTGTTTGAGTTTGCTGATGTCATTACTACCCGAAACTGCACCCCTGCGTAAAATCCGCAGCTTTGTCCGCCGCCAAGGCCGCTTGACTGCCGGGCAACACTGGGCCTTGACCACCCTTTGCCAAGCGTATTGCCTAGACCCTAACCAAGACTGCGATTTTTCTCTAACCTTTGGCCGAGCTGCCCCGCTGATTGTCGAGGTGGGTTTTGGTAACGGTGACAGCATGGTGGAAATGGCCAAACAGCATCCCGAACACAATTTTCTGGGCATTGAAGTGCATCGGCCGGGGGTAGGGCATCTTATGCTACAGCTTGAGCGTGATGGCATCACCAACGTCAGAATTTTTTGCCACGATGCGCTGGATATTTTTCAGCACCGCATTGCAGATGCCAGTCTAGCCGGCGTGCATTTGTTTTTTCCGGACCCATGGCCGAAAACAAAGCACTACAAAAGGCGGCTGGTAAAGCCAGCATTTTGTCAGTTGTTAGCGAAAAAATTACAGCCAGGGGGGTACTTCCATGCCGCTACCGATTGGCAAAATTATGCCGAAGACATGCTTAGGGTTTTGTCTTCAGAAGAAAATTTAACCAATGCCAGCACGAGCGGGGCGTACTGCCCACGCCCCCCTTCGCGTCCATTGACCAAATTTGAACAGCGCGGGCTAAGGCTAGGGCATGGCGTGTGGGACTTGGTGTTTAAGCGGATTGGCGGCTAGGCTTTTTAGTGCTCGCAATAGACTACCGAGGGTTTGCCATCGCTTGAGGCAATGATGGCACCGACCACGCACGCCTGCTCACCTAGGCCAGTGAGCACTGCCAAAGTTTCCTGCACGTCTGCTTCGGCAACGCACACGATCATGCCGATGCCACAGTTGAATGTGGTCAACATATCGCTGTCGGCTACGTTGCCGTGTTGTTGCAGCCATTGAAAAATTTCCGGGAATTGCCAGGTGCTTAGGTTGATGGCCGCATCCGTACCCGCTGGCAGCACTCTAGGGATGTTTTCAGTCAAACCGCCGCCGGTGATGTGGGCGAGTGCATGCACCGGGACTTGCTCTAACAACGCCAACAGGGGCTTGACATAAATACGCGTGGGTTGCAACAGCCATTCGCCCAGCGTTTTACCCGCAAACCGGTCACTGAGCTGAGCCTTGCAATGCGTGATGATTTTTCGCACCAATGAATAGCCATTGGCATGGGGACCGGATGAGGCTAAGCCAATTAGGATATCCCCAACCCTGACTTTACTGCCGTCAAGTAGACGGTCTTTTTCGACGATACCTACGCAAAACCCCGCTAGGTCGTATTCGCCTTCGGCATACATGCCCGGCATTTCTGCGGTTTCCCCCCCCACCAGGGCGGCACCTGCCAATTCACAGCCTCTGCCGATGCCAGCAATGACTTTTGTGGCCGTATCGACATTGAGTTTTCCGGTGGCAAAGTAATCTAAAAAGAACAAAGGTTCTGCCCCCTGCACAATGATGTCGTTCACGCACATGGCCACCAAGTCTATGCCGACGGTGTCGTGGATACCGGACTCAAAAGCCAGTTTCAACTTGGTGCCGACCCCGTCGGTACCTGAAACCAATACGGGGTTTTTGTACTGGCTCAAGGGTAATTCGTACATTGATCCAAAGCCACCTAAGCCCGCTAAAACCCCAGGGCGTTTGGTTCTAGCGGCAATAGGCTTAATGCGGTTGACCAACTCGTTGCCGGCGGCTATGTCAACACCGGCATTTTTGTAGTTAAGACTGTCGTGCTGATGGGAATTCAATGTCTTTATTCCTGATGCCTAAATGCGGCGCATTGTACAGGACATCGGTTTATGTGTGCGATGCCTACGTCGTTATACCCCGATATCCCCGTTGGGAATGGGTTGAATTCGCCAGAAAAACTTATTAAAGTGGCCGCGTAAAATAAAAACTACAACCCCACATTGAGGAGCAGCCATGAAAAAACCTTCACTGTCCGCATTGATTTTGCTAACGCCGTTACTGGCCACAGGTTCCCTTGTTTTTGCATACGATCCGGCGGACGACAAGCCGGTTTGCAAAAAACCACGTTTCACCGATTTTAGCCTGCCTGAATACAACGCCGCCACCCACAACCAGCAAGTGACCCCTGAAGCCGCCTTTTTTTTTAAAGTGCCTGCCGACGTTGACCCTGCCAGCATTACGCTGATAGCAAAAAAAAAGCCCTTGCCATTCACTGTTGAAAAAACCAGCACTTTTTACAAAGTGACATCTAAACTCCCGGCGGAAGTCTCCGGGCATTTTGTCAGGTTGGATGTGCACGCCAATTCCACTTTAGGTTGTGACGGCGAGGATGGCTGGTTAATAAAAGTTTCCAAGCACGCCAACCAAGAATAAAAAAACTGCGGCCAGCGGAAGCAAACCGGTGCATAGCCGTGGTGGCGCGGGAGTGCTTGAGGCAGCACCGTTTAATTAGCAGACCGTTACAGCAAAAATGACGACCAAAATATCAGTCGGGGTGAGCGTGAACGACTTTGATGTATTCACCCGGAGCTTCCCGGCTAGAGCCGACCACCACCCGCAAGCCTTTAGGCGATTCTTCTAGTGTGCCGGACACTGCTATCAGCTCGCCAGAAAAGGCTTGGCCGGTGTAAGTGGCGGTAAAACTAACGACGGATTTTATCTGTTGATGGTCAACAAGCCATTCAGCGGGGTAGGCAAAGGCATTGCCGTCGTCAACAACCCGGCACTGTAAGGTGATGGGGCCTTTTTTTTTATAGTTTCCAGTTTCTTGCTGCGGTGTTGGTTCGACTAAGCTGAGGTCAAATTTGCGTCCATTGACCAGTGCTTTGTTGTGCTTGCGCTGTTCATGCCAGAGGTACTCGTCAAAGCTTAAAGCGCAGGACCTACGGTGGTAAGACTCTTGCCAATCTTGGGTACGCAATGGGTGCAAGTGGGTTGAATGTATCAGCTCACGGACGAGGGTGCGGCAGCGATGGAAAACCGCCCGGTTAAAACACACCAAATCGATATCCGATGCTGCATTTTGCAGGCCGACCAGCGTGGAACCGGTAATGCCCAGTTGACCAAGGTTCAGGCCATTCTTGCGTAACAGGCCGCCTAACTGTACCAGGTCTGCCTCAACCGGATGGTTGGGCTGGGTCGATAGAATGGTCTGTAGCCGTTGCTTAGGTTGGTGGTGTGCAGAAATTCTTTGCACGGGCACGGCATGTACAGGGGCATCTAGCCGTTCGGAGTAATAAAAATAATCCGCGTGGGAGGCGGCCAGCAACCGGTTGGCCGCGTCGGTGGACATTTTCAGCCAGCCTGAATCTGTTTTGGCATAACGCAAAAAACACAACACCCGACCGTGCTCTGTTTTGGCGTCGACAACGGCAAACATTAAGCCTTCACGGGTTTCAATAAAATCTTTGGCTTCGAAACGGTTGCTGGCAGAAGGCATCTAGGCGACTAAATGGTTGTACGCGCTTAGGATCAGGCTACAGCCGATAAACCGGAAACCGCGCACAAAGGCCCGCAACCCGGTTGCGGATGCTGGCCAATAAGGTTTCATCGTCGCTGTTTTCCATGACATCGCACATCATGTGCGCCACTTCGATCACTTCAGCTTCCTTAAAGCCACGGGTGGTCGGGGCGGGTGTGCCGACGCGGATGCCGCTGGTGACAAATGGCGATTGCGGGTCGTTGGGCACAGCGTTTTTGTTGACGGTGATATGCACTTTGCCCAAAGCGGCATCGGCGGCCTTGCCAGTAAGTCCTTTAGCGACCAGCGACACCAGCATTAAATGGTTGTCGGTGCCGCCTGAAACCACTTCAAAGCCGCGCTCCATAAACACCTTCGCCATCGCTCGGGCATTATTGATGACTTGCTGCTGATAGATTTTAAATTCCGGTTGCATGGCTTCCTTGAAAGCCACGGCTTTAGCGGCGATGACGTGCATCGACGGGCCGCCCTGTATGCCAGGGAAAATAAGGGAATCGATTTTTTTCTCTAAATCGGGATTGCTGCGGCAAACGATCAGGCCGCCGCGCGGGCCGCGCAACGATTTGTGCGTGGTGCTAGTGACCGCATCGGCGAACGGAACCGGATTAGGATACAGGCCGGCAGCGATTAAACCCGCCACATGGGCCATGTCGACGACCAAATAGGCCCCGATTTTGTCGGCAATGGTGCGGAAGCGTTGCCAATCCCACACCCGCGAGTACGCAGAGAAACCGGCGACGATGACTTTGGGCTGGTGTTCTAGGGCCAGACTTTCCACTTGGGCATAATCAATGTCGCCGGTTGCCTTATCCAAACCGTATTGCACGGCACGGTAGAGCTTGCCGGAAAAGTTAGGCTTGGCACCGTGGGTTAAATGCCCTCCATCAGCCAGACTTAGCCCTAATAGGGTTTCGCCGGGTTGTAGCATGGCCATAAACACCGCCATGTTGGCTTGCGAGCCGGAATGCGCTTGAACGTTGGCATAATCCGCACCGTACAAGGCTTTGGCGCGGTCAATCGCCAATTGCTCCACTTTATCGACGAATTCGCAGCCACCGTAATACCGTTTGCCGGGATACCCTTCGGCGTATTTGTTGGTCAATTGCGAGCCTAAGGCTTGCATGACCCGGGGGCTGGCATAGTTTTCCGAGGCGATGAGTTCAATATGGTCTTCCTGACGTTGCCGTTCTGCCTCCATGGCGGTAAACAATTCGTCATCGAAATCTGCGATGGTCATGGCTGAGTCAAACATGGTTTTCTCCTTAAAATTAGCATCATTGCGTAAGCTGATAGGGCCGCCGATTGGGACGATGACAAATAAACCTTAATACCCGGCAATTATCAAGGTCTGAGCAACAGAATTTGCAAGTCGGCGACATTGGTGCCGGTGGCGCCTGTGAACAGGAGATCATCGGACGCTTGCAGGGCACGGTAGGAATCGTTGTCCTCCAGCAGCGATAAAGGTTCTAGGCCGGCTAGCTCAATGCGTTTAAGACTGCCGGCATCGACCAGGCCACCGGCGGCATCGGTAGGGCCGTCACGGCCATCGGTGCCGCCGCTGAGGAAAGCCCAAGAATGGCTTAACTGGTATTTTTTAGCCGCTAAGGCAAACGCTAAAGCCAGCTCTTGATTACGCCCTCCGCGACCTTGGCCTTTTAAAGTCACCGTCGTTTCCCCGCCGGCCAGTAAGGCAAACGGTTTATTGGTCTGTTTGGCGTAACAGGCTAGTTTGTCCGCAGCCAGACGCGCCTCCCCGGTTAATTGCCAGCTATAAACCTCGGTGACGTAGCCTAGGTTTTGGGCGCACTCGATCATGGCGTTAACGCTGATGTCATTGCCACCCACTAGGGTGTGGCCGACGTTTAAAAAAAGAGGGTCGCCTGGTTTCGGGGTTTCAGGTATCCGCCCTAATTGGCCTTGGGTTAGGTGATGCTGGATGGCATCCGGCAATTTTTGCCAAATGCCAAACTGAGTTAAGACGGTAATGGCATCAGCATACGTAGTGTCATCGGCTACGGTCGGGCCGCTGGCTATGCTGGCCAGATCATTCCCTAACACGTCGGACAAAATTAACGTATGCAAGTCGGCGGGTGCCACCAGTTTGGCCAGACCGCCACCTTTGAGTACCGACAGGTGCTTGCGGACACAATTGACTGCCTTGATGCCAGCACCGCTGGCCAACAACAAATCCGTAACAGTAATTTCTTCAGCTAAGGTGACAGGCGGCGCAGGGTAGGGGATCAAGGCCGAACCGCCGCCACTGACCAAAACCAAAACCAAATCGCCTAACCGAGCAGCTTGGGCTTGTTCGGCCAGGCGGCGGGCGGCTGAATAACCTGAGGCGTCCGGCAAGGGGTGATCGGCACCGATAACCTGAAGGTTTTCCAATGGGGTTACGTTAGGATAATGGGTCACTACCGTCCCGTTGGGGACTAGCAAGTCAGGCGGCAGGATAGCCAAAGCGGCCTTGGCCATGCCGCAAGCGGCTTTTCCAAAGGCCATGAGGTGTATGTTTCGCCACGGGCCAGAACGGCAGCCGCCATCATTCAGGGCAATTTTTAGTTGGCCTTCTGAAAAATGCAAATGCCGTTTGACAGCCAAATAAGGATCGGCAGCATCGATGCCCGCTTGAAAAATCTGCCGAGCTTCCCGGCGCAATTGCAGCGTGTAAGGCATGTTATGGGTTAGGCCATTTGCTTGGCTAATTGAAAGATAGGCTTGGCATCCAACACCAGCGTGTTGTCCGTGAACAGGGCAGCGATACAGGCCCGGTGTACGGCCAGCTTCAGTGCGCCAAAACCGATGGCGCCCCAAATGATTTTTCCCGATCGTTTTACCCCTCTGTCCATCATGTTGATACCGCCAATGCCTATGGGTGGGGTGGCGTTGGCGTCGGCCAGCATTTCCAGGCTAGGGTTGTCTTGCCAATGCTCCGGATCAAGCAGTTGGATGCCGGTTGCACCGGCGGCAAAAACCACTTGAGCATCGCTGATGGCTTGACCGCGAGCGTCATTGGTGAAAGCTTCTAGCGGGGTTAGCTCGAAGCCAAACTGGGCTTTTACGTTGTCGCAGGCTTGTTTTGCCCTAGCTAGGGTGCGGGCGGTGATGACCACGCTGGCCCCTTCTTGCGCTAACAGAGCGGCAGCCCGTTGCCCGACAGGGCCGGTGCCTGCTAAGACCACAGCCTTTTTACCTTGTAAAGAACCGCTGCTGCTGGCCAGTTTGGCAATAGCCGCTGCGGCCGTGGTGTTACTGCCGTTGCTGTCAAGCATGACCGACACTTGAAAACCTGGGAAAAAATGGCTTTGCACGGCAGTGAACAAGGCTTGTCCTGCGGCCATGTTGCTGCCGCCAACAAAAATAGCGGTATTTTTTTTGTCTTTAGGGGGGCGGGTGAAAATGGCACCTTCCACGAGCGGCTTGATCGTGGAGGGGGTCAATCCGCTATAACTGCAAACACGGTCAGCACCGCCGTCATAGCCGACAATCGTGTCGAAGACAGAGGGGATGGTATCGGTGTCAAATTGCAATAGCAGTTTTTTCATGGGTCATGGGGGTTAGAAAAAAAAACGCTGCATTATAAAGTATAACTTTTCCGTTCACCGCGATTTAGTCGGTCGCCCTGTTTGGCAAAAGGCTAAATTTACCTATCCAATTCAGCTTTAAGTGTAGTGGCGGGCTTTTTTCTATAGAATAGCCGAAGGTTATGCCTTAAAAAAAACCGACCAGCGGCAGTTATTTGGCATAGTAACATTATGAAACTAGGATAAAAAATGAAAACACCGGTGCATATCGCGGTATCTGGCGCGGCAGGTCAAATCAGTTATTCGCTGCTTTTTCGGTTAGCGGCGGGGCAGTTGTTAGGTGACGAGCAACCCATCATTTTGCATTTGTTGGAAATTCCACCCGCGATGACTGCTTTGAAGGGTGTTGTGATGGAGCTAAAAGACTGCGTCAACCCTTTGTTGCATCGGGTGGAAATTACCGATGATCCTAAAGTGGCATTTAGGAACGCCGATTATGTTTTTTTGATTGGGGCACGTCCGCGCACGGCAGGCATGGAACGCAAGGATTTATTGACAGCCAATGCCCAGATTTTTGCCGTGCAAGGCAAGGCTTTGAACGAAGTCGCTAACCGCGATGTGAAAGTACTGGTGACGGGTAATCCGGCTAACACCAACGCGCTGATTGCCATTAAAAATGCGCCGGACCTTTCCCCAAACAATTTTTCTGCGATGAGCAGGCTGGACCATAACCGCGCCATTAGCCAGTTAGCGGAAAAATGCGGGGTATTGTGTACAGACATAAAAAATATGGCTGTTTGGGGCAATCATTCGGCATTGCAATACCCCGATCTTCATCATGCCAAAGTGAAGGGCCAAGATGCCCTGGCCTTGGTCGAACAAGACTGGTTTGTCAATACGTTCATTCCTACGGTGCAAAATCGTGGCACCGAAGTCATCAATGCCCGGGGGCAGTCGAGTGCCGCCTCGGCAGCTAATGCTGCCATTGAGCAAATGCACAATTGGGCGTTGGGGACGCCAGACGGCGATTGGGTCAGCATGGGGCTTTTGTCGGCTGGCGGCTATGGCATAGAATCGGATCTTGTTTATTCATTTCCGGTAACCGTGCGTGACGGTCAGGTTAGTGTTGTTAAGGGATTGAACATCAACGAATTTAGCCTCAGCAGGATGCAGTTGAGCGTAGTCGAGTTACGGCAAGAACGGGATGCGGTCAGGCATCTTTTTTAATGCCCGACGTAAGAACAGGACATAACAGGAGCAGGCTAATGAAAGCGTTTTTGTGGGTTGTGTTGGTAGCAGTGTGTTTGCCCGGTTGTGGCTACAACACTTTGCAAAGTGGTGATGAAACGGTCAACGCTGCCTGGGCGGAGGTGTTAAACCAATACCAGCGCCGCGCCGACCTGATTCCTAATCTGGTCAATGTGGTGAAAGGCTACGCGGCGCATGAAAAAGAGGTGTTAACCGGCGTCACCGAAGCTAGGGCTAAGGTCGGGGCTATTCAGGCTACACCTGAATTGATCAATGACGAACAGGCGTTTAAACAATTTTTGGCAGTGCAAACAAAAATGACCGGTGCCATTGCCCGCTTGTTAGCGGTTGCCGAAAGGTATCCGCAGTTAAAGGCGGATAGCTTGTTCCGGGATTTACAAGCGCAGTTAGAAGGCACCGAAAACCGCATCACCGTCGCCCGCAACCGCTATATTGAGGCCATTAAAGCATACAACATCACGGTGCGTTCGTTCCCATCTAACCTGACCGCCATGGTTTTTGGCCACAAACCCAAACCCAGTTTTACCGTTGAGGATGAAAAAGCCATCAGCACACCGCCTCAAGTCGATTTTTCCATGCCGCCAGTAACACCTGCTGCAAGCCAATGAGACGCGTTCTTAACGTGCCAGCTACTAGGCTGATGGGGATTGCTTTGCTGCTGATGCTGGCGAGTGCTTATGCACAAATACAGGTACCCGTCTTGTCGCGGCCAGTTACCGATTTGACCAACACTTTGAGCACTCGGCAAATTAGCCGCTTGGAAAACAAAATTAAAGCGTTTGAAGCCACTCACGGCAGCCAGCTTGCGGTGTTGCTTGTTGCCACGACGCAACCTGAAGACATTGCCCAGTTTGGTATACGGGTTGCCGATGCCTGGAAACTAGGCCGTGAACAAGAGGATGATGGCGTCATTTTGATTGTTGCCAAAGCAGACCGAAAGGTGCGCCTAGAGGTCGGTTATGGCCTGGAAGGCGCTATCCCCGATGCCATCGCTAAACGCATCATAGAGGATGTTGTAAGTCAGCATTTCAAGCAAGGCCATTATTTTGCCGGCATAGAAACCAGTATCGATCGGTTAATGCCGCTCATAGCAGGCGAACAGTTGCCAACTCCGAAACAGGCCAAACCGACTCAGCAAAACACAGCTTTTTTAAGCATTTTGTTTACCACCGTCGTTTTTGGCCATTTTTTAGCTTTGCTGACAGGAAAGCTGTGGTCGGCGCTGTTATCAGCGGTCGCGGCGTTTGTGGCCGGAATGGTGTTGTTTTCACTGTCATGGCTGATGGCGTTGTGGGTGGGGTTGATGGTGTTTGTTATGCTGGCGGTGCGTCCGCCTCGTTCGGCAAGATGGTCTTCTGGTGTGGGCATGGGGGGTCTTGGCCGGGGCGGCGGTCGATGGCGCGGCGGCGGCGGTGGTTTTGGTGGTGGCGGAGCGTCCGGATCATGGTAGATCTAAAGCGGTGGCTCAGGCATGGTTTTACCCCTAGATGGCGTCGGCATTTCTCCGCAGCAACGCTAGCCGCTATCGAATGTGCGGTTGCTGATTCTGAACGGCTGCACCGAGGCGAGTTGTGTTTTGTCATTGAAAACGCTCTGCCGAGTGAAAAAGTTTGGCGGGCATTGTCGGCTTTTCAGCGAGCTCTGGAAGTCTTTGCTGAATACAGGGTTTGGGATACGGAAGAAAATACCGGTGTTCTTATCTATGTGTGCCTAGCCGACCGAGAAGTACACATCCTAGCAGACCGGGGCATCAACCGATGCGTGTGCGCCGGGCAATGGGAGCAGATTGTTGCTGCTATGCAGCAAGCGTTTTCGCACAACCGCTTTCAAGAAGGTGCGTTGTTGGGGATAGCCCAGGTGACTGATGTGCTGGTCGAGCATTTTCCAGCAGTTGATGCCAATCAAAACGAACTGCCAAATACCCCCACTGTTATCTAATGCAGTTTTTTGAGCTGGGCGTAATGGTCGTTGCACGTTTATTGATCCAAACGGGTTGCGTCTTGTGTTTGGCCATGACAATCGGTAATGGCCAAATTATGACTGGCGTCGGATAAATTGTATTTGTTGTTTAAGTATTCTTTCAGCCACTCTTCAGTACTCAAATTTCCCCTAGGCGCGTCATCCATTTTCATTAGCCGTTGCTTCAATAAATGTTTTGGCATCAGCAGCAACTCTATATCGGACATAGCCACATATTTGTCCGGGTGTCGGTTGTTGCCGTTGATTATTTTTTCCAGTTGATGACGTTTTAAGCCCAGGGTATGGTTAATTTCCGCCCGAACATCTAGCAAAGCGGGAATCAGGTCGCTGCCGGTGCAGGTTGGATCAAATAGGCAGCTAAAGCGATTGAGCATGTAGTTAATGGCGAAACGGTAAATATCAGATTCTCTGACAAATAGCCGGGCGGCAATGGCTTGGATGGCGGCTCGGTCGCTTTCAACGAGGCGCAAAGAAATCATTTGTTTTAGTTCGTTCAACGCGGTGTTCCTTGAAATATAAGGTTGATAGCCAGGTTTTAGGGTTGCGCTAAGCGGCGCGCTGTATATTTAGTTATACAGTGCCGATCCCTTGCTGTTAAGGGGATGCGTGGCAATTAAGTCTTAAGAAAACCTGGAAATAACCGGAAAACTCTAAGCGATTAATGTTACAGAAATTTTAAAGCAATCCACGATTTTGTACTACAAATGTATTACATTACATAAAACCTTCATCAATCTGTCATTCATTGCGCCGATGAACTGTGAAAAAATACGCACCAGTTAAAGCGTCTATAGCGATTAACCCATCGCAATTTTAGGTTGCGCCAAAAACAAGGAGTGCAAGTGCGTTTTTGGCCATTATCCGGTCAATTCGGTGCTTGTAGACAAATTAAGGGTCGGTGCTTTTTAGCTTATGCAGTTGGTTGATTTTGTTATGTAAGCTATTTCCCCTTGCCTGTTCCTTTTCAGGCTTTTTCGTTAGCTATTCGTACAGTAAGTTGTTAAATCAAAACCAAATGAGGATAATCATGAAGAAATTAATACTAGGCGCGGCTGTATCGGCGTCGTTGTTGGCCGGGGTAGCTCAGGCTAGAATTACCGTAGATACAGGCGGCTATCCAGTCATCACCCCAGCCGACACTTATGAGATTTATTTGTCAGGTGCCTCGGCCCCCAACAGCTTCATTGAGCAGTTGCTGACCAACACTCGGGTTCCAGCAGCCAATAGAATGTGCGATGCCACGCAGCCGATTTATAAATACAGCAACACGGGTAATCGTAGGGATCAAAACGCTTATTTGTGCGTGATGAACCCAAGAAATCCTGCGTTGCAAGGCTTGGCGGCAGGCAAAAGAAATCTGCTGTTGTACAAACGCAGTGCCGGCGGTTCTGCAATGGGTGTAAATCCAATTATTGCTGACAGCCCTGTGAATTTTTTGAGAGTTGACAGAAATGCAGCCACCGGATGCGGTGCGCCTTATGTTAGCGGCGGCTTGACTAACATTGACTGCGCCTATACCGAAGGTGATGTTAACTCATCCAGATTCGTGCAACCTGATTTTGGCGTGTCTGATACTGACCCCGGTATTTATTTTGGTGCCAATACCCCGCCTGGTTTTGCCCCAGTTGTTCCTGCTGATTTGGCAAGACTGCACATTCGTTCTGCCGCTACGCTGGTGTTCGGTGTCCCCGTTACTACCAAATTGCGTAATGCCCTGCAACAAGCACAGTTCCCAGCCACCAACCCGTGTAATCCAACAAATACCCGATACACCCCTGCCATTGCCGAGCAAGAACGCTGCATGCCTTCTTTAACTTCGCATCAAATCAGCAGTATCTTCACCGGTCAGATGACTTCTTGGCGGCAACTGCGTGTTGTAGGCGGCACCACCAATCTGTTTGATAACACCACAGGTGAAAATCTCCCGACGGGTAGTAATTCCGACAGAATCCACATCTGCCGCCGTACTAACGGTTCAGGCACAGGTGCGCAGTTCAATGCCAAGTTTTTGAACTATCCTTGCAGCGATGCGGCTACTCCACCCAAGCTAGCTACCGGTTTGTTGCCTGAAGGTGTTAACGAAACTCAGGTACACCAATTGGCTTCAGCAAGTCAAGTTGGCAACTGCCTGCACGAGCTGGATACCGGAACCAACGCTACTGACCCTGCGTTTAATAACGTCTACGGTGTTCGTTGGGGCATAGGTGTTCAAAGCACCGAAAACAACAGAGCAAACGACAGAAACTACCGTTTTATCAGAATCGACGGTGCATCACCTACCTTGGTTAATGTAATTAATGGCAGGTACCGCGACTGGGTTGAGCTGAGTTTTCAATGGAACAGAACTCACACATTCGATACCAGTGAACTGCCTATCATTGAAGAGTACATCAAGCAAGCAGGCAACCCTATCGTGATGGGTGTGACCAACGCGGTGGCCAATCACACATGGGGCCAATCTGGCTACATGGCGGTACCGGCTTCATTTGACCCACAAGCCAATGGTCGTATCAGCCTTGCCAGACCGGTTAATCCGTTGAGCCACGCTACAGTCACTGAAGCACCGCATACCTGCCGTGTCCCTGCGCTCTACAATCCAAGAACTGCAACCAGCGGTTTGCAACTTTTCTAACAGTGAAGAAAAGTAGCCGCTAATTTAGCGGTTTTTTTAAAAAAAAGGCCGGGCCATTCGTGTTAATTTGATTGGCCCGGTTTATTTTTGGCGTTAAAGAAGTGTTATCATCCTATACCTCTTCGGTTGTGTTTCGATTGCGTCATTAAAAAGAAATATAGGTCGATTACATTGTCAGCCCGTTACCTTCATGTTCTGTCCGCCATAAAGGCCCACCGCAGTTAAACCCCGTGATGCTAAAGCAGTCATGCCAAATGGGCAAAAACGTACCTAACTAAATAGCATGCCGATACGCAAAATCAAGCAAAACAAAGCCATTTATTGGTTAGTTTTTGGTGTTTTTTTTATTTTTTGGCCCACTGTGCTCATAGCTGCAGAGCAGGAGCCACAAGCACAAGCTGAGGCAAAATTTGATTTGTTGGAGTTGCGGGTCAAAGGCAATACGCTGTTGGAACGGACTTTACTGGAGCGTACAGTCTACCCGTTTTTAGGGCCTAGCAAATCGATTGCTGAGGTGGAGAATGCCCGCAGTACCCTGGAAGAAGTCTATCGAAAAAAAGGTTATCAAACTGTTGCCGTCGATATTCCTGAGCAAAACGTTGAGCACGGCGTGGTGTATTTGCACGTTATAGAAGGAAGGGTTTCCCGATTACGGGTTAAGGGATCGCGGTATTTTTCTTTAGGTAGCATAAAAGCGGGCGTGCCGGAATTAGCCGAGGGCAATGTGCCTAATTTGCCGGTTATGCAGGAGCAATTGGCCGCTTTGGGTGGCCAAAGCGCGGATCGCACGGTGACACCCATCATGCGTGCTGGTGAAGTTCCGGGTACGGTGGAGGTCGATTTGAAAGTCAAGGACAAGCTGCCTTTACATGGCAGCCTGGAGTTAAACGGCCGAAACGTCGCTTCAACCTCGCTGCTGCGGTTGATTTCAACAGTACGCTACGATAATTTGTGGCAAAAGTTGCACAGTGCATCGCTGATGTACCAGGTGTCGCCAGAAAACAGTAACGAGGTGGATGTTTGGGCGGGTACTTATTCGATGCCCATCCCGCAAACGGATATGAAGCTGGCCTTGTACGGTGTCAGGTCGTATTCAGATGCGGCCATTGCCAGTGCTGGGGCGATAAATATTATAGGTCAGGGTGAAATATACGGTTTGCGGCTGATTAAACCTTTGCCCACTGTGGATCGGTATTCACACAGTATGATTACCGGTGTCGATTATAAATTTTTTGGTGAAAATTTGAATCTGGTCGGCGCAGACACTCTGAAAACCCCCATTGATTACATTCCTTTCACCGTGCAATACAACTCCACTTTAAGGGGTAAGGAATCCCTGACTTCGTTCAATTTGGGCATGAATTTTGCCGTGCGTGGCATGGGGAACGAGTTTGCCGAATTTGAAGAAAAACGCCACGGTTCCCGTCCGAACTATTTTTACCTAACCTCCGGGCTAAATTTTGAACAGGATTTGCCGCTGGATTTCCGTTTTGCCAGCCGGGTAACAGGGCAGGTTGCCGACACGCCCATCATCAATAACGAACAGTTTGCCATGGGCGGCATGCAATCTGTTAGGGGATATTTTGAAGTCCAGGCTTTGGCAGACAGTGGCTTTACCGGATCACTGGAAATAAAATCGCCGCGTTTGGTACCAGTGAGCTTGGAATATGTCAACGAATTGCAGGCAATTGCTTTTTTCGATGGCGGTTACGGCAGAAATTACAGTGTATTACCAGGCACCCCAGAAACCACCCAATTGGCCAGCACCGGTTTCGGTATGCGCTTTAGAATGTGGGAGTATTTTAAAGGCATTTTAGACGTAGGCTTCCCGTTAATCAGTAGGGATACCGTGCAAGCAGGCGATCCGAAGCTTCACTTCATTGTTGCGACTGAGTTTTGATTCTGAAAATAAAAAAATTGCTCCTACCCGTTCATTAATAAAAATTTTGTAATATAAGGCAGTCATGGCAAGTACAACGCAATCAGGCCAAGCCCCACTTCAGTCTGTACACCCTGCAACAATTTTTAAATTGAAACCTTTGCCGGCTTGCCTTCGGATGGCCTTGGCGGGCGGGCTGGTTTTTGGTGGTTTGTCCGTTGTCAAAGCGGAGGGTGCGTTGCCAGTTCCTGCGACAAATTGGCTGGCTGCTGGCGCAGCCAGTCATGAAGTGGTAGGCAATGCTTTGCACATTGAACAACAGTCAGACCGTGCTGTGTTGAACTGGAAAACATTTGATGTTGGTGACAAAAACACCGTCAATTTTCAGCAGCCTAGTTCGTCATCGATTGCCTTGAACCGGATTGGTCAAAATGACCCCAGCCAAATACTGGGCAAAGTCACCGCAAACGGCCAAATCTATCTTTACAACCAAAATGGGTTTGTCTTCGGCAAAGATTCAGTGGTCGATACTAATACTTTGGTGGCGACTACCCTGAACGTTGCCAACGATGTGGTTATGCGCGGTAGCATCGTCACCGAATACAACGCCAACAACCAAAATGCCGCCTTCTCGGGTAGGTCAAAAGCCGGGGCTGCTATTGAGGTGCAGGCGGGTGCAGAAATTAAAGTGGGCGAAAATGGGCGGCTGATCATGATAGCCCCTAAAGTCAGCAATGCGGGTGATTTGGCGGCGGGCAAGTTTGGCCAAATTCTGCTAGTGGCAAGTCAAGACAAAGTTTATTTGCAGCCGGTGGACCCAGAAAGCCCCTTTGCTGGCTTGTTGGTGGAAGTGGATACGGGCGGGGAAGTGTCAAACATAGGCAATATCCTAGCTCGTCAGGGCAACGTGACTTTAGCTGGATTTGCGGTTAACCAGCAGGGGCGGGTTAATGCCACTACTTCGGTCAATGTCAACGGTTCCATCCGTCTGCTGGCTCGTGAAGGCGAAACCCTGGACGGCGATACGTTGGTTGCCACTAGAACAACACGCACTAGGGACGCTAATGACGGTTTAGGGACACGCTCTCAGGTAACGTTAGGCCCGGACAGTGTCACCGAAGTTGTGGCCGACAGGGATGCCGGTATTGCCATCGATGAGCAAGCACAGCCGTTGCCTTTGTTGGAAGTGTCGGCCCATACCGTGCATTTGCAATCAGGTTCTGCAATCAAGCTGCCGGGTGGGCGGGTAGATGTGGTGGCTACAGGCAATCCTTTGGCCCCAGAACAAAGCCGCACGGGCCGAATACTGATGGAGCCAGGGGCTTTAGTGGATGTGTCTGGCAGTAAACAGATCACCGCTCAGGTTGAGCGCAACGTGGTGGAGCTGTCTGTACAAAGCTTTGAATTGCGCGATTCACCGTTACAAAAAGGCGGAATTCTGCACGGCCAGACGATCAAAATTGACATTCGGAAAGAGAATCCGATGGTTGATATTAGTGGAGCCTTAGCGCGTGTCGAACGTGGCATCGATGAGCGGCTGGGTCAAGGCGGTACGGTAAACTTGACATCCAGCGGCGATGTAGTCGTAAACACCGGGGCCAGTATTGATATTTCAGGCGGAACCATTACCCACGAAGGGGGGTACGTCGATACAACCAAGCTTATCACGCATTATGGAACGGTGGTGGATATAGCCGATGCCCATCCCGACGTCATCTACAGCGCAATTTATGACCAGCACATCCATGAGTCACAAAAATGGGGCGTGATCCGTACATGGCCGCTGGGCGGTGCTAGCGGTGTTTATGAACCGACTCATCAGCAAGGCTTGAATGCGGGCAGTCTTAACATACAGACTGCAAAGCTGGCCTGGGACGGTGGCCTGACCGCCGGTTCCGTGGCTGGCTTTTACCAGCGCGGCACGGCCAACCGGCCATTTGGTGGGTCGTGGGTTGTGGACACCAAAACATTCAGTGTCATACAACAAGCTACCGCCCAAGGTGTTCTGTTCAATGACCAAGGCGAACCCTACAGCCTCGGTATCGAGAGTGATTTTCCTGTGCTTGAAAACGGCAACCCCGCCAATCTGGTGTTCTCCAGCGAAAAACTGCACCGGTCGGGCATACAAAATCTGACCGTCAAGGCTTTAGGCGAAGCCAACATAGACGGCGATGCGGCACTCAAGCTGGCTCCGGGCGGGCATTTTAACCTGGTTGCCGGGGGCATCGATGTGGCTGGTGAAGTTTATATTCCTGGTGGGAACATCACGCTTTCCAGCGGTTTCGATGAAGATTACGATGCCGCCACCGATGCCGCGCAAAGGTTTTTCAATCCATCGGCTGAATTGACGTTGGCTGAAACAGCTGTACTGGATGTATCCGGGCGCTGGGTTAATGATTTTGCCCTAGGTGTAACGACCGTACCTACGGAAGCCATAGCGATTGATGCCGGCCGCATAAACCTGTCTTCAATGAGCGATGTGTTCACTGTGCAGGGTTCTGTTATGGCGGCTAATGCCGGTGCTTGGTACAGCCAAAATCAACACGTGACGGCCGGCCGGGCCGGGGCCATTGCCCTTGCGACATTAGGCGGTGCAGGGGTTGCGACCACCTTGCACCTGGCTGGCAAACAATCGGCCTACGGTTTATCCAGCGGCGGTTCGCTAAGCCTGACCAGTGGCAAAATTGTGATCGGTGCGGCAGATGAGGGGGATTTAGCCGCTAACCCGTTGGTGTTAGCGGTGCAAAACAATGCCTTAAGTTTGGATTCGGCAGACAGTTTTGGGCAAATTCGGCTCCAGGGAAATTTTGATGATGTGGTGCTAAAAACCGGGACAACATGGAGTCCTGTCCAGAATAACTGGCTGATAAGCCCCAGGATTAGAGACATCGGCAGTGAAAAATCATTGGCCAATCTAAGCGATACAGTGACTTTGCCGGAACACCTGCGTAGACCTGTCGATATCAGCTTGTTGGCCGCCAATGAGTTGCGGCTGGAAGCAGGCAGCCAAATTTTGGCGGACAAAGGAGCCCGCATTTCTTTGGCGTCCACGGAGGGCAGTGTTTATTTGGACGGCTTAGTCGATGCCCCGGCCGGTTCAATCCATTTAGCCATTGACGTTACACCCAACCCTTACAGCCCAAGCCAAGCTATTTGGCTGGCTAACAACGCCCGCTTGAACGTTGCGGGGACTACCCGGCTCAACCCCACGGACAGTTTTGGGCGGCGTACCGGTGAGGTATTGGACGGGGGTCAAGTCACCTTCACAGCCAGAAGGGGGTATGTGGTTCTTGAACACGGGTCTGAAATTGACGTTTCAGGTACCAAGGCAGTTTTGGATATACCCGAGAAACGTTCGCTAGGTCTTAATTACGCTGCCACCGAAATCGGGTCAAATGCCGGCAAAATAACTTTGACTTCCACGGAAGGCATTGTTTTGGATGGCAGCCTCAAAGGTGTCGCGGGTACTGCAACCACGCGGGCGGGCGGTCTTGATGTGGTGTTGGATCGCACCATCAGAAGCCCCGCCCAAGAGCTGATTGATACCTTTCCTTTTGGCCCCTTGGTCATAAGCGTACAGCAGAATTTTCAAAAAACTTTAAGCGATGCCAATAAATTCGGTGTCAATTTGGATGGCTTGGGCTTGAACGGCAAAGCCTTGCTCAGTGCCGAGCAAATTGCCCAAGGTGGCTTTGGCAGTTTGCGGCTGGCGACATTCAATGCTGATTCTAACGGTGCTTTGTCCGAAGCAGGTGCGGTCGACTTCCTAGGGCCTGTCCACTTGACAGCGGCCGCAAGCATAGACCTGAATACACCCAACATTGGTGGACGGAGGTTAGGCACCGATGCCCCAGCCGATGTCCAATTAAACACCGCCTATTTTAGGGCGGGATCGTCAATGTTCAGGGAAACCGCGCAACTGCCCGTCGCCGGGGACGGCACCATCACTGTAAATTCCAAATGGACTGATTTGGAAGGTGCGTCCCGTTGGAACGGCTTTAAAACAATTAACCTAAGCAGCGAACACGATTTAAGAACGATTGGCGTACTGGCTCTGGACGCTGTCGTCGACGGTCAACAGAACACGGATTATCGAGGCGAGCTGGTGACAGCGGCCAACCTGAATCTGAGCGCTAGCCAAGTTTACCCGTCTACGCTGTCGAAGTTTCACTTTTCGGTGAGCAACAACCCTGAAGGCAAAATTACCGTTGCCAGCAGCGGACAGAAAGATACCAGCCCGCTGTCGGCAGCCGGTGAACTGAGTTTTAAAGCACCGGTGATTGCTCAAAACGGCGTCGTTAAAGCCCCGTTTGGCTACATCAACTTAACCGCAGACAGCCGCCTAACCTTGGGTTCCGGCAGTGTGACATCGGTCTCAGGTGCCGGGCAGCTAATCCCATTCGGGACCACTTTTAGCCGGTTAGATTGGTTGTATCCAGTGGCAGGCAACAACATTGTTGTTTTCAACGCACCGCCGGAGAAAAAACTGGTGTTGTCCGCCCCCGACATTACAATGGCAGCGCACAGTGTGGTCGACCTGTCTGGCGGCGGTGATTTACTGGCCTATGAGTTCCAGCCAGGTATAGGCGGTTCGTTCGATTATCTGGCACCTGGTAGCCCATCATACAACGGCGGTTTTGCCGTACTTCCCCATTTAGGTTCCTCGTTAGCCCCTCACGACCACTTGCAACGCGGCAACTACCCGGCAGTAGGCACTCAAGTTTATCTACAAGGCACTCGTGAATTGCCGGCGGGTTATTACACGGTTTTGCCGGCTCGCTATGCATTGTTACCCGGGGCTTTTTTAGTGACGCCAGTCGCTAACAGCCAAGATCAAACAATCGCTACGCGCAACGCAGCGGGAGTGGAAATTGTTCCCGGCTACCAGGCACTTGCCGGTACTGGTACGCGAGATGCTAGGTGGCGAGGCTTTACGGTTGAGAACGGTACGGATATACGCAGGCGCTCGCAATACGATGAACAGACTGCCAATCAATTCTTTACCCAAAGAGCCCTCAGCAAAGACATAGCGGTGCCTTTGCTGCCCATGGATAGCGGCCAGTTGAGCATTCAAAATGCCCAAACCAGGTTGTCCCTAGAAGGCACTTTGAACGTGGCATCGCCTGAGGGACGCGGGGCGAGGCTGGATATTTCAGCCAATCAGCTCAAAATAGTTGATGCCTTGAGCACGACCCAGACGGCGGGTGTTTTAGAGGTTTTGGCGGATGACTTAACGGGCCTGCGCGTTGACAGCCTGTTTTTAGGAGGTGGCCGCACCATCAACCCGATAACAGGGGCTACCGAATTTAACGTTGTTTCAGAAACCGTAACATTTGCCCACGATGCCCACCTTAAAGTGACTGACTTAGTCGCTGCGGCCACCGACAAAGTCACGGTGCAAAGTCGGGCAAAAATAGAGGCTTCAGGTTCGGTAAAAACCGGTGATGTCCACTTTGAAGTCGTCGGTGACGGAGCTTTATTGAGAGTTTCCGCAGACAGTCAGGTGAACTTGCGCAGGACTGCCGCCCCAGGCGACCGGGGCGAGTTAGCGATTGAGACCGGTTCAACCTTGAGTGCGACAAACTCGATTCTGTTAGATGCCACCCAATCGACCGTACTGGCCGGAACAGTTGAAATGCAGGGCGGATCGTTAAACTTAAGTGCCAATGCTATCAACTTGGGTGAGGTTGATGGTTTGCCGGAAACCGATTTAAACCTTTCCAACGAAAAACTGAAGAGCCTAGCGGTTGATGAATTAATCCTGAAAAGCCGGAACGGCATTCTGGTGCACGGTAATTTGGGCGAAGCAACAGCGTCAGGCGGCGTCGAGCCGCTGCGCTTTAAGCGCCTGACTATGGATGCTGCAGGGCTTGTTGGAACAGGCGGTACCGGCTCTGTCGCCAATATTCACGCTGAAACTTTGCTGTTGGCCAATACCCAAAGTGCCGTGCTCACCGCCAACGGCGGGGGTCAAACCAATTTGAATTTGTCAGCGGGGCGTTTTTACCTAGGTGAAGGGGCGTTTGCCGTCGACGGTTTTTCCCAGGCCACTGTTTCCGCCGATACTGGCTTTGTGGCAGTCGGCGATGCCGTTCTTAACATCGAATCTGGGCTCAATTTGAGCGCAGGCTACCTGGCCACGGTAAATGGCCATACTCTTGATATCAATGCCCCAGGCCATCATGTGCAGATCGATGGCAAAGCGGGTGCCGCTTTAGCGGACATTAACTACGGAGGAGCCATCCGTGTTCTGGCTGATTCCATTGATCTCAATGCCAGAGTGGACTTACCCTCAGGCACGTTAGGTCTGCACAGTTTGCACGGCGATATTGTGGTGGGTGCCGAGGCAAGCGTTGATTTGTCGGGTGACGCAGTACTTTTTGCAGACCGCCGTGTCCATACGCCCGGCGGGGTATTCCGTGCAGTAGCGGAGCAGGGAAAAATCACTTTGGCAGACGGTTCTAGGCTGGACATGAGTTCCGGCGGCGGAAAATCCGCCGGCGGCACAGTGCTATTGCAAGCCGTTAATGCGGAAGTCGAGATGCTCGGTGACATTGCTGCGACTGGCGGCAGCATTCGCTTTGATGCCGCCCATTTTGGCGACCAAGCCAGTTTCGACAGCCTGGCACAAAGCCTGACTGACGCTGGAATATCCGATTCCGTTTATATCCGCATCCGCAACGCAGCGATTGAACAAATCACCGGCGACATCAAGGCGAATACCATCACTTTAGTAGCTGACCGGTCAGCGATCAGTATTTCTGGTCGCTTGGATGCAGATGGAAGCAGCGGGCGCACGCAGGGAGGGGCGGTCAACCTGTATGCCGGGGATGAAATTGTTCTTAAACAAGGTGCCGAAATTACCGCTAGAGGCAACGGCGAAGGTGCTAAGGGCGGTAAGGTGGTGTTGGCTGCAACGGATGCCGACAATGATCAGGTCGGCTATATCGCGGTACAAAACGACGCGGTCATTGATGTTACCGGGGGCGAAAAAGGTGTCAATGGCAGCGTGCTGTTCCGGGCATTACGCACGGATCAAAATCAAGACGGCGTGGATGAGGGCATTGCCATTAGGCCCATTCATGGCGAGATCAAAGGGTTTAGCGAGTTTTATGCAGAGGGTGTCAAAAAATACGGCAATGACGCCTTAGGCAACGATGGCCAAATCAATCTAGCCGACATAGCGCGCCTAAAAGCCGATACAGCCAGCTACATGACAACAGAAACGGTTCAACAGGTTAGCGATTTGGGTAGCGGTATGGGGCTACGTCCGGGTGTTGAAATTAATTACCACGGCGATCTGGTTTTAGCGGAGCAATGGGATTTGGTCGATTGGCGTTATTTAGGCGCTGCCGACGATGCCAGAGTCCCGGGCGCGCTCAGCATTAACGCCAGCGGACACATAACGTTTCAACGCTCTTTGAGCGATGGGTTCCGCGTCAGCGAATTGCTGCCTGGCACACCGGTGCGCGACTTTTTGCAAACCGACGATTCCTGGTCTTATCAGGTGACTGCGGGTGCCGATTTGACCAGTGCTGACAAAACGGCCTTAGGTCAAACCTACAAAGACCTGACGCTGGAAGCGAAATCGGTGATACGCACTGGAACCGGCGACATACAGCTAACCTCCAGCGGGGATGTCATTTTTAAAGACAAAGATGCCGCTGTCTATGTGGCGGGTAAAGCGGAAGCCGGCAATCGCTTTGGCTCATTCGGCAATCTTTACGTTTCCTTTGTTTTTTTTGGCGAATACCCGTTAGCGGGCGGCGATTTATCCATCCATGCGGGCGGGGATATTCGTGGGGCATTGTCCCAATCCCCGTTCGTCAACGACTGGTATGTGCGCCAAGGCCGCTGGGAGGAAGGGGTACCTACGGCTTGGGCGGTTAATTTTTCTAGGTTTCAACAAAACGTCGGTGCTTTTGGCGGCGGCAACTTATCGGTTAGTGCGGATGGAAACATCAACGATCTGGCCGTGATGATGCCGACCACCGGTAAACAAGTGGGCGAAATAATCGACCCGAACAACGAATTTTCACGATTTAGAACAAACGAAGTAGAAATCCAAACAGCCGGACGTATGCGAGTGGCGGCCGGTGGGGACATAGCGGGCGGTGTATTTTTGCTGGGCAGCGGGGCTGGACAAATCAACGCCTCTGGAAGCATCACGGGCAGCAGCGAACCCGAACAATTCAGCAGCACCGTGAGCGGCCTGCTCAATGGCCCGCAATTGTTGATGGGCGACACCCAGCTTGAAGTCAATTCAAACAAAAGCATCCGCTTGTCGGCCGTTTCAGACCCCATGATTTTACACAATCGGGATGTTAATTTTTTCAGCTACACCGGCAGCAGTCGGCTTGAGGTTAAGTCGTTATCGGGTGATGTGGCATTAAATTCTGATGCCAGTGTCATCACCTCAACGTTCCAGGCCACAACCGGCCAAACCAGGTTGTCAAAAATTTACCCAGCAACCTTAAGTGCTACTGCATTTGGCGGGGACCTGCTGATAGGGGGCGAGGATACCGACATTGTGCTGTTCCCGTCAGCACGCGGCGGGCTGGAACTGTTTGCCAAAGGCAATATAGCGGCTGAATCCGAAGGCATCAAGCGGCTGGGCATGTCAGGCTATGATCCAGCACTGTTGCCAGGGTACAGGCAACCGTTTTCCGCTACGGCATTGCAGGGTGATGCCAATAATATTGTCGCGTTTTTAAATCCATTTTCCACCAGCGGTACGATTCATTCCTTGATTCCTATGCACAGGGGCGATTTTGTTCCGGTACGAATAGCTACTCAGGAAGGCGATATTCGTTCTTTGGTTATTGATTTGCCGAAAAAAGCCATTGTCCATAGCGGTCAGGATTTAAATGATGTTTCCTTAAATATCCAGCATGCAAATCCATCGGGCGATGTGTCTGTTATTTCATCAGGCAGAGACATTATTTACCAAACCAACCGGCTCGCCGATTTTGGAACTTTGCAAACCAATACCAATAAAATTGAAATTGGTGGCAGTGGCACTGTGTTGGTTAAGTCAGGCAGAAATATAGACCTGGGTACCTCGGTTGGTTTATCCAGCGTGGGCAACACATACAATCCGAATTTGCCAAGCAAAGGTGCTCATATCTCGGTTTTGACCGGCTTAAACGGCAAGGTGCCGGATTTTCTGGGCCTAAGAAACCTGGACCCCAGCGTCTTGGCCTACGCAGAAAATTATTTCAAATTCCAGATTCTAGTGACCGATTTTATGCGCGGTCGCAGTGGCAACCCTTCTTTAGCGGTTAGGACAGCATTTGAAGACTTCTATCGCCTTGATCCCAGAGAGTATGCGGCTTTGCAGCCGGCTTTGGATGCGCTAAAGAGCGACAAGTATCGTAACGCATTGAGAGAAATGGAAAATGTGATAGTAAATTTCGTCAGGGAACGATCCGATGTAGAACTGACCAGAGAAGACGCGCTGCACCTGTTTAAAGAGCTTGACCCGCAACACTACCTGTTGATACAGCCAAGACTGAACAACCTGTCTAACCGGATATTGTTTAGCATACAAAAAACAACGGGGGCCGCCGTTGCGGCAGACCAAGATAGCACCGCTAGAGCGCGAGTGATTCTTGAGATCAATGAAAAGTTGGCCAGAAAAACCGATTACGTCATCGACAATGCCAATGATTTTTCTCCCTTACGGGTAGGCAACGAGTCGGCTTTTGCCGCCATTAATGCCTTGTACCCCATAGACAGGGTCTATAACTTGACGTCGTTAGACCCAGACACTGTTCAATCGGTTTTGTCTGATGCAAATGGCCGTAACCAAGTGGTCCAAGAATTTGATCGGTTTGTTGAACACTGGAAACGCTTCAATCCAGGTATTTCGCAGGCCAATGCGGTCGCAGAATTCGTCAAATTGGAAGCCATGGATTACCTCGCAATCAGGGCGGAAATTATTGCATCACAACAAGGCATGAGACCGACTTATTTGGCAGACCAAGCCATAAATCCTAATTATTTAGGCCACGAGTGGGGTGGCGATTTAAATTTGTTCTTCAGCAAGCTGCAAACATTAAGAGATGGCAGTATCCACCTTCTGGTGCCGGGCGGTAACATCAATGCAGGCCTGGCCGTGGTGGCTAATGATTTGCAAAAATCTTCAGCGGATTTAGGCATTGTTGTGCAAGGTACAGGCAACGTAAAAGCGTTTTTAAACCATGATTTTATTGTCAACCAATCCAGGGTTTTTGCCCTATCAGGTGGTGATATTCAAATTTGGTCTTCGGTCGGTGATATTGATGCCGGTCGCGGTGCTAAATCGGCGATTGCAGCCCCCCCGCCTATCATCAGCTTTGACCAAAGCGGTAATCTGGTCATCACCTTCCCGCCCGTCACCTCTGGCAGCGGCATTCGGACGGCGGCGCCGGTTGGCGAGGATGTTCCGCCTGGGGACGTGGCGCTATTCGCACCTGGCGGAGTGGTCAACGCGGGCGAAGCGGGTATCGCCGGGAATAATGTCACCATTGCAGCCACAGCGGTATTGGGTGCCAACAATATCCAAGTGGGCGGGGTTGGTACCGGTGTTCCGGCAGCATCAACAGTCAGTTTGGCGGCAGGCCTAGCCGGTGTTAGCAATTTGACCGCTGGTGTCGTGCAAACGGCAGAAGCCTCGTTGTCTGACATGGAAAAGAAAAAACAGGATTCGGATGAAGAACAAGGATTCAAGCTGGGCACCCTAAACGTAGAGCTGATCGGTTTCGGTGACGGCAGTGTTATTCCTGACACTGGCGATGAGAAAGCAAACTGAACCGAGTAAAAGTCACTGGCTTCAAACACCCTAGATGCTGGCCTTGTTTGCCAATACCCATTAAAAACCGATCTGTTTAATGACAGTGGTTGACGGTAAGTAATACTGCTGTAACTAATTTTTGCATTAATTTGTGTAACTTTTTATAAATTTGAGAAACAAGATGAAGCGCTTTGGTTTGTTAGCACTGTTTATGATTTTTCTGCCTGGCCTGTCAGAAGCGTGGTGGCAAGATGATTGGGAATATAAAAAGCAGATTTCACTGGATGCACAAAAATTAACCCAAGACGGGATTATCATCCCAGACGATGCGTTTGCTCTGGTGCGGATTTCTACTGGCAATTTCGTGTCGTTCCAAGAATTGTCAGAGCAAGGCAAAGACATCCGTTTTATAGCCGAAGACGAACAAACCCCGCTCAAGTTCTTTATCGAAAAAATCGACAAAGTCAATGAACTGGCCTACATCTGGGTGAAATTACCGAAAAATATTTCGGCCTCCCCAGAACCTGCGTTCTGGATGTATTTTGGCAATGAAGACGCTGTTGACGGCCAAGATGCCGCAGGTGCCCATGATGTCAGTCAAGTGCTCAGTTACCAATTTCATGCCAAAGGTATCAGGGATGCAACGGCGAATGCCAACCACCCGTCAGAATCCACCGCTACCCATTCCGAAGCCGGCTTGATTGGCGATGCCGCAGTTTTCCAAGGTGGGCAAATAATCCGTATTCCCGGTTCGCCGTCTTTGAAAATGTCGCCTGTTAATGGCTGGACGGCTTCTGTTTGGTTAAAAATAGATCAAGACCAAGCCGATACGGTTTTGCTGCAAAGAAACGGCGGTAACGGCAGTTTTACACTGTCGATTAAAGGCCAGAATCCAAATTTTGAAGTGATTGACCAGGCCGGTACAAAGCAGCAACTGGCCAGTAAGGCAATCATCACTCCGGGGCTTTGGCATCAATTGGTTGTGACCGCCACTGCTGAAAACATGTTGGTATACTTCAATGGAGTCTTAAGCGACAGTTATCCGGTCAAGCTAGGTGAATTGGGTGCAGACATTACTTTAGGTGCCGATGCTAACGGTGCCAGAGGCTTTGTCGGCTTAATCGACCAATTCGCTGTTTTTAACACCGCCCGCAATGCCAATGCCATAAGATTTGATGCCACGATGCAGGGTGCTGGAACCTCCTTGCTGTCTTACGGTGAAATTTTGGATGAAGACAGTGCCGAGGAAGAAGGCGAGTCTTATGTCTTGGCTACACTAGGGGCCATGACGGTCGATGGGTGGGTCATCATTGGTATTCTGGCAGTGATGCTGTTTGTTAGTGTCGTGGTTATCATCACTAAGTCGTTGGTAATTGGCACTGTATACAAACAAAATAAAAAATTTGAGAAAGCGTTCGGTACGTTGGGATACAAAAACCTAGGCAGTTTAAATTCCGAAACCACAGAAGACGACGAACAATTTGAGGAATCCCCGTTATTGTTTTCATTGACAGGCGAACACGAAAAATTCAGCGGGTCATCGGTTTACCGCATTTACCATGTCGGCGTGGAAGAAATGAATAAGCGCTTAGGCAATGACAACCTAGCAAAAATGTCTTCGCGTTCTATGGCGGCGATTAAAGCATCTATGGATGCTGTTTTTCTTAGAGAGCTGCAGAAGTTAAATTCTCAGATGATTTTGTTGACTATCGCCATCAGTGGAGGGCCTTTTTTTGGTCTTCTAGGGACAGTTATGGGAGTCATGATCACGTTTTCTGCCATTGCCATCAGTGGCGAGGTAAATGTTAATGCGATAGCACCGGGTGTGGCTGCGGCATTGGCCACTACGGTAGCGGGACTCATCGTCGCCATACCGGCAATGTTCTCTTACAACTACCTGAGCAACCGTATCAAAATAATATCAATCGATATGCAGGTTTTTGTTGATGAGTTTATTGCCAAACTGGCCGAACAACATGAATAGCAAACAAATTGAACGGGGAATCGACAGGTTGAAAAACGACACCGCTAGCCTTTTAAAAATTAGACCCTCATTATGAAAATTGAAGAAGAAAATAAAGTCTACGATGAAATCAATGTTACGCCCATGCTGGACATTGCCTATACCTTGCTAATTGTTTTTATAGTAATGACCACGGCCTCTGTCCAAGGCATCACGGTAAACCTGCCAAAAGCAAGCAATGCCCCAAGTTTGGCCAAACCGCAAACCAAAGCGATTACTGTCACCGCGGATGGCACCATTTTTTTGGACACATACCCTGTCACCATGGAACAACTGGAATCGACGTTAATACAGCACAAGGCCGTTAACCCGGCTTTGCCGATAGTGGTCAAGGGTGATGCCGCTGTGCAATATGCCAGCATCGTTGACGTATTGGCCTTGTTAGGTCGACTGGACATTACCCAGATTGGTTTGGTTACCCAAAACATTGTTAAATAAAGAAAAATGGTTAAGAATAAAAAAAACCTGAAGGCGTACTTGCCGGTCATTCTAGGCGGCCTTTTCATATTGGGTTCGATAGTAGCAATCGTCATTTTTATTGCCAATATGGAAACTCAGCCGGTTAGGAGGGAACGAAAAATTCAGCCTATCACCCTAGTACCCCCACCGCCACCACCGCCACCACCTAAGGTGGAAACACTGCCTGAGCCGGAACCGCAAAAAATAGACGAACCCGTAGAGCAACAAGTGGAGGAAGCAATCCCCGATGTAGCGGATGAAGCTCCGCCCGGAGATTTAGGTTTGGATGCTGAAGGTACCGCAGGGACAGATGGCTTTGGTTTGGCAGCCCGGAAAGGTGGCAGAGGCTTGCTCGGTGGTGGCGGTGCCGGCAGCCCGTTCGCCTGGTATGGCAACCTCATTAAAAATGATCTTCTGGATATTCTTAGTGATCAAGAAACGCTAAGAAAAAAAGGGTATTCGGCAGTGGTGAAATTTTGGTTGAATTCTGATGGCACAGTCAACCGGTTTGAATTGGCTAGGGGGAGTAACAATTCAGAAATTGACGGCCTTTTGAAAAGCTTAATCAGCCAGTACAAAAAAGTTGACGAGGTTCCGCCGCCTGGTATGGGCCAGCCTATAAAATTGAAAATTACATCAAGAATTTAATTTCAAAAACAGGTAATAAAAATGAACAAAAAAAAGCGACTGCTGGCCTTGGCCTTGTGCGGCCTAGTTGGTACGGCGCAGGCGGACGAAAAAGAAGATTTGCTCAAGTTAAAGAACACTACCACCAATTTAATTAAAGAACTGGTGAAACAGGGTGTTTTAACCGAGCAGGCTGCCAACGAAATGATTCAAAGAGCAGAAAAAGATGCCGAACTCCAAACTAAGGAAGCGGCAGCGGCACAAGCGGCCGATGCGCCTGAACCCAATGAGGTGAGGGTGCCTTATGTGCCAGAATTTGTTAAGGATGAGATACGCCAGCAAGTTCGTAAGGAACTGCGCGAGGACGTAGTCGGTGACGTTGTGCAAAAAGCCAAGAAAGAAAAATGGGGGACACCCGATGCCCTTCCCGATTGGGTAAACCGCTTTAAACTGTCCGGGGATTTGCGTTTGCGTTCTCAACACGATTATTTCCCTGAAGGCAATGCCGTAAACCCGGATGGAACCAGCGTTCACCCAAATTGGCAGTTAGCGAATATGGCCGGGGGACTGTCGCGGGCATTCGCTGAGGACAGATTTTTACCCAATACCGATCGGCACCGATTCCGTGAACGTTTCAGGTTGGGTATAGACGCGAAGCTGGCCGATGAGCTAAAAGCTGGCGTCCGTTTGGCCACCGGTAACATCCCTGATCCGGTATCCACCAACCAGGATATGGGCATTACCGGCAGTCAATACCAGTTTAACGTCGATAGAGCCTTTCTTGAATATAACTTAGCTGACCAGAAAGGCTTTAAGTGGATGACATTGACAGGTGGTCGCATTGCCTCGCCTTGGTATGTCGGCGGCGGCGAATTTACCGCAGGTAGCGAGTTGCTCTGGGACGTGGATTTGTCGTTTGAAGGCGTATCGGGTACGTTCAGGTACGATTTGGACAATCTCACCACTGACTTAAAAGCAGTGGACGCTGACCATCCACCACACTCTGTGTTTCTAACGCTGGGTGGGTTTCCCATACAGGAAATGGCCTTAAGTTCTCATGACAAATGGCTGTTTGGCGGCCAGTTGGGTGTTTCTTGGGGGTTCGAAAACCATGACTCCTTAAGGGCAGGCGTCGCCTATTATGACTACACCAATCTTCAGGCGCGCCCCAACACAGTGGCCCCTTTTACCTGTGATAACAACACCCCCGCTAACAACCTGTCCGTGCCGCAATTTATGCAATTTGGCAATACTTTAGCGGCGGTATGCCGGGCACCCGGTGGCGGTGGGCCTGATTTAGTGGGTTTGGCTTCGGATTATAATGTTATCAACTTAAACTTTTCCTACGATTACTCCCGATTTGCCCCGTACCATGTAATTTTTGGTGCCGATTTAGCTAAAAACGTTGGTTTTAATGGCGATAGCGTCAATAGATTTTTGCTGGTCAACAACATGGATGCTGACGGCAATGTCAGCGATCAAACCAACGCTTGGCAGGCTAGGGTTGATTTTGGCTGGCCAAGAGTTGAGCGATCCGGTCAATGGAACGTCTTCACTTTTTACAAATATGTGGAACGGGATGCGGTGTTAGATGCCTTCACCGACTCAGATTTTCATTTAGGTGGAACGAATACCCAAGGTTGGGTAGTCGGTGGAAACTATGGCTTGATGAAAAATGTCTGGTTTACCGGCAGGTGGTTGAGCAGCAATGTCATAGCAGGGCCGGCTTACAGCATTGACACCCTGCAACTGGATGTCAACACCAAATTCTGACAGTGCCCATAGGATACCTACAACATGAAATTTGTTTTGCCCTTGATGATTTTAGTGCCGATGCTCGTGATGGCGCCTGCCCATGCCACTAGAAAAGACGATGCCAGTGCTAAAATCATTACCCGGTTGCAGGGAATGGTCAAAGATGCAACCGCAGAACGTGATCGCCTGGCAAAAGAAAATGCCATGATTACCGCTGATCTGGAAAAAATTAAGAAAGAATTCGAGCAAGAAAAATCCGCCAAACAGGATTTAGAAAGCAAACTAAACCTCGATCTGACCGCACAAAAAACGGTCACTGAACAAACCAAAAAGCATTTGGACGACACGACCGCCCGGTTGCGGGAGGTAATCGAGAAATACCATGCCCTGACCAAAGCAAAAAATGAGCTGGCCGCAGAGCATTTAAAATTAAAAAATGAACAGCAATTTACTACGACTGAACTGAAGTCGTGCAGCCACAAAAACGTGAAAATGTTTGAAGGTGCTAAAGCGGTCATTGCCGCTTACGAAGGCTGTAAAAACAAAAGCGTGTTTGAAGCTTTAGTGGATGCCGAGCCAGTCACACAAATTAGGAATGTTGAATTTGAGGTGATTATCCAGGAGTTTGAAGATAAGATCCGAAAACAGAAGTTTCAGGGCAAAACTGAAAACCACCGCACAAATTGATCCCGCGTTCAGCGCACAGACACTTCTTCACTCCCAGCGTAATCCGTAACCCCTTCCTGTATTGCCCAAAAACTCGGTTCGGTTCCACTTTGCGATGCCTTCCTATTCTTGGAAGGCTTTTTTTATGACTACGCCAATGGGATGCGTTTATGACCCAGTCGATTTTCCTAAATTTTTTTTTAGTAGGTCTGACGCTTGCTTTAGCTGCTTGTGATAACCAGCAAGCTGAAAGAAACAAGCACATCGAAGCGGGCAAGCAGGCTTACCAGGCAGGCCTTTTGCATCAGGCGCGCAGCGCATTCACTGAGGCCGTATCGGTAGACCCGGACAATACCCAGGCACTAACTGAAATTGCCCAAGAGTTAAGCCTACTAGGGGACTTGCCCAGTGCGGTTAACCTGTATCAAGCGGCAATCAAACACGATCCCAATAATCTGTTAGCGCGGGTAAAGCTGGGAGAAATTGTTTTGTTGGCGGGAAATTTTGCCGATGCAGAAAAATGGGCCTTGGAGGCTTTAGCACTAGACCCCAAACACGATGGGGCGGTGTTGTTGATGGCCGCAGTGTTGTCGGCCAAAAATAACACCGATGCGGCCTTCGTCAAAGTAGGGCAAGTGCTAAAACGCAAGCCCAATGATCTGCAAGCGACCTTATTGCTGGCCTCGTTAAATACCACTAGTGGCAAAATTGCAAAAGCCATCGACCTGCTCCAGCAAAACCTTCAGACAGACCCCAAACACATACCCTCACATGTGTTGCTGGCCACTTTGTATCAACAAACCGGCCAACAGGAACAAGCAAAACGGCAATTCCAGAAATTAACGGAATTAGAACCCAATGAATTAATGCATTACCAACGTCTGGCAAAATTTTATGTCGGCGCGGGCCAGAGGGATGCGGCAGAAAAAGTGTTGCGCCAAGCCAGCGAAACCTTGGCCAGTGAACAGGCCAAGCTAAGCTTGGTTGAGTTTTTGACTGCAAGTTACTCGCCTGAAGTAGCCGAAGCAGAATTAATCGCCCTGATAGACCCAGCGGGATCATTTTTGCTGCGCTATAAACTGGCGGAGTTACAACTATCGCAACAAAAATACGACCCAGCACTCGAAACACTGAAAGATGCCGTCCAGGTCGCCGCGAACGGCCCGGAAGCCGTCAATGCCAGAAATAGATTGGCGCATTTGTATTTGCACAAAGGCCGGATTGAAGAAGCCAGAGATTTGGTACAAACCAATTTAAATCAGGAACCCAATAATCCTGATAATGTGCTGCTTAAGGCACAACTGAACGTGGCTGGCGGCAAGCTGACGGCGGCCATTGAGGATTTGCGTGCGTTATTGGCCGAACAGCCCCGCAACACACAGGCTCTTAAACTGCTTGCCGCCGCCCATCAACAAAATCAGGATGCGGTGCTGGCTATAGAAAATTTGCAGAAAATTGTGGATTTAACTCCCAAAGATGAAGTCAGCCGAATTAACCTGATTGATTTGCTACTGAAAACAGGCGGTTCTGAATCAGCAGAAAAACACTTGCGTGATTTGTTCAAATTGAACCCTGACAGCAAAAAAGGCTTGGAAGCTTTAGTTAAAATTCAACTGAGCCAACAACAATGGCAAGAAGCCCGCCAGTCTGCACAGGCTATACAAAAACACCACCCTGAAGCGGCGTCCGGCTATTATTTAGAGGCCATTGCCTATCAAGCGGAAAATAAATTTGACAAAAGTGTCGCGCCACTCAAGAGCGCGTTGCAGAAGCAACCTCAGGCTATGGAGCCATTAAGTCTTTTGGTTAGCGCGTACCTGTCGTTGCAACAACCGGAAAAAGCATTGACAATTCTGGCCGAAATTATCAAAAAACAACCAGAACACTTTTTTGCCCATAATCTGCTAGGGGGGGTTTATGCCAAAGGCAAAGACTACGACAAAGCGATGAGCGCGTATAAAAAAACCATCGCCTTGCAACCCCAATGGCCCAATGCTTACCGCAATCTTGCTGCGATACTGTTGGTGCAAAAAAAACCTCAGGAGGCCATTCAGGTGTTGCGTCAAGGCATTGACAACAGCAACTCGCCCAATGATTTGATCGCTGATTTGGTCGGCATCTATCATCAACAAGGCCAGCATGAGGCCGTTATCGCGCTTTATGAAAAAATTCATCACGCGCACCCAGACTCTTTAGCTACGATGAACAGTTTGCTTGATTACATGACGCGTTACAGCCACGACGAAAAACACCAGCATTTAGGCAAAACGTTGCTACCTGCCCTAGTCGACAGCGGTAATCCCCATTTTATGAATACCGCTGCTTGGTTCTATTACCAACAAGGCGATTTGCAACAAGCCCGACAAACATGGGTAAAAGCCGAGCAAATAAACCCTGGGCTTGCCGTAGTCCAGTACCGCTTAGGTCTGGTCAATCATAAATTGGGCGATGCCCACTTGGCTCAGCAGCATTTAAAAAAAGCAATTGATTTAAAAGTAGAGTTTAACGAATTATCGGAAGCTAAAGGGTTGTTAAAAACCATCGAAGGGGGGTGATGCGTGTGCTGCAACGCCCTCTGTTGTTTATCTGCCAGGAACTGATATGAATAACCAATCCCTTAGTCAACGCGATTTAGCGGTGTTGTGGCATCCGTGTACGCAAATGAAAGACCACGAGCACTTGCCGCTGGTGCCCATAAAAAAAGGCCAAGGCGTTTGGTTGGAGGATTTCGACGGCAACCGCTACTTGGACGCCGTCAGTTCTTGGTGGGTAAATGTGTTTGGCCATGCCAATCCTGTTATCAGCGCCGCCATCAAAGAGCAGGCCGATACCCTAGAGCAGGTGATCTTCGCCGGGTTTACCCATGAGCCGGGCATTGCCTTGGCGGAACAATTGCTGCAACTGGTGCCTTTTGGCTTAAGCCGTTGTTTTTATGCCGATAACGGATCGGCCGCCGTGGAAGTGGCACTAAAAATGAGCTTCCATTATTGGCAAAATGTCGGCCAGAGCCAAAAAACTCGGTTTATTACCCTAGAAAATAGCTACCACGGTGAAACCTTAGGGGCTTTGGCAGTGGGCGATGTCAGTCTTTACAAGCAAACGTATAAGCCGCTATTGATGGATGTCATCACCGTACCCGGCCCGGATTGCTATTACCGAGAACCGGGCGAGTCTTGGCACGACTACAGCGTGCGCCGGTTCGCGTTGATGGAGCAAACCTTGGTGCAACACGCCGATAGTGTCTGTGCCGTCATTGTCGAGCCATTGGTGCAATGCGCCGGTTCCATGCGTATGTACGATCCGGTTTATTTGCAGCTGTTGCGGGATGCCTGCGACCGTCACCGGGTACATTTGATAGCCGATGAAATTGCCGTGGGCTTTGGTCGTACCGGGACGCTTTTTGCCTGCGAGCAAGCGGCGATAAGCCCCGATTTTATGTGCTTGTCTAAGGGCTTGACCGGTGGCTTCCTGCCGCTGGCGGCGGTGTTGACCACTGATTCCATCTATCAGGCGTTTTATGATGATTACGTTAATCTAACCGCTTTCCTGCATTCGCACAGTTACACTGGCAACCCGTTGGCCTGCCGGGCGGCTTTGGCTACTTTAAGCATTTTTCGCCAGCACAATGTGGTTGCAGACAACCGTCGCTTAGCGGAGGCGATGGCGAGGGTGACGGCGCGCTTCCACGCCCATCCGCAAGTGGCTGAAGTGCGCCAGACCGGCATGATTCTGGCCATTGAGTTGGTTAAGAACAAGCGCAGCCGAGAAGCCTACCCTTGGCAAGAACGCCGCGGGCTGAAAGTTTACCAATACGCCTTAAGCCAGGGTGTTCTGCTGCGGCCATTGGGCAATGTCATTTATTTTATGCCGCCGTATGTCATTACCGAAACGGAGCTGGAATGGCTGGCCGAGGTGGCGTGGCAAGGCATCCATCATGCCGTTAAGGCTTGAACCCTGCGGTTGGCATGCGAACGTCAAGACTGTATCTGCCATTGCCCGTGCAGTCAGGCCAGTTTTTAGAACTGGACGAGGACAGCGGGCATTATCTGAGGACGGTTTTGCGGCTGAAAAAAGGCGATGGCGTAGTCGTTTTTAACGGTGATGGCTGCGAGTATGTCAGTGTTATTGAGACCATCGGCCGTAAATCAGTCTGCTTGTCAGTAGGCACTAGGCATGAGCGCACGGTTGAGTCGCCTTTAGCGGTGATGCTCGGCTTAGGCATTGCTAGGGGCGATAAAATGGATTGGTCTGTGCAAAAAGCGGTCGAATTGGGCGTGACAACCATTACCCCGGTTCTAACGGAGCGCTGTGTCATGCAGTTAAGCGCAGAAAAAAAAGGCCAGCGTTGGCAGCATTGGCAAAAAATAGTCCAGCACGCCACCGAGCAATGCGGTCGGACCGTGCTGCCTGACCTAAAACCGATAGAGCCGTTACAACACTGGCTGTGTCGGCAACCGGGTTTGAAAGTTTTCCTGGACCCTTACGCTAACAGTGCCTTGGCCGATTTTTCTCCCGTTGACCGAAGCATCACGGTACTGGTGGGTCCCGAAGGCGGTTTCGCCAGCCATGAGCGGGAGCTGGCGAAAGCCGCCGGGTTTAACCCGGTGCGCATGGGCGGCCGCATTCTGCGTACCGAAACTGCGGCTATTGCCGCGTTGGCCGCCGTGCAAGCCTTGTGGGGAGATTTCCGTTGAAACCTTTGTTAGCCGCTCTTTTGCCGCTGGCGATACTGGGGTTGTTCTCTGTCGTTGCTTGCTTTGTGGGCTTAGGCTTGGCCTTAGTATTCCCCAGCATTCCGTTAAACCAGTTCATCAGCAAAGTCACCTTGATTTTTCTGTTGTTAAGTCTATGGCCTGCGATGCGCTGGCTAAATTTAAGCTGGAACGCTGTGGGTTTTGCTAGGCCGAGGGTGTTTTTTTGGCAATTGCTAAAAGGCTTCGCCTTGGGTTTGGCCACCTTGTTGCCTGTCATTGCCATTTTATACGGTGCGGGTGTACACGTTCTTGACCCCATGCGGGTCTGGACGCTAGAGCAATGGGCGGTCAAGACGAGCCTCGCCTTGTTGCTGGCGTTAATCATCTCTGTGCTGGAAGAGCCTTTGTTTCGCGGGGTCTTGCTGGCAGGCTTGGCAAAAAAACTGCGGCTGGGTGTGGCGGTGTTTTTGAGTGCGGTTTATTACGCAGCCTTGCATTTTCTGACCAATAAAACCAAGTTAACCGAACAGGAATTGACTTTGCCGGCGGCGTTCGAGCTGTTGGTGGGCGCGTACGCTAATTTGTTCAGGCCGGAAATTTTGTCGGCATTGCTTGCCTTGTTGATGGTGGGTATTTTTTTGGGATGGCTTAGAATCCACAGTAAAACCAACATAGCCTGGTGCATTGGTTGTCATGCCGCCTGGGTTTGGCAGATTAAAATCAGTAAAGACATTTTTAATGTCAATACACAATCTCCTTACAGCTATTGGGTCAGCAGTTACGATGGCGTGGTCGGGCCGCTGGTCACGCTGTGGTTGGCGTTAGGCTTAATAGCCTTTTGGTGGTTTAGCAAAAACTTCAGGCAGCCAAGCAGAAGTTGACCATAAAGCCGTTTATTACGACGTAATTGATTAAATTTATTATAAAAAATTATAAAATATGTTAAAGTCCGGCGTTAAACAAAAAATTTCTGCGCGAGTACGCGCACCCTCCTAATTCTACAGGTAAATACATGCACAACGAGGTTTCTCCATTACCCTCTTTCCGTGATTTGGCACTGATTGAGCCGGTGCTGAAAGCATTTGCAGATGTCGGTTATGAAACAGCTTCGCCTATCCAGGCCCAAGTTATCCCCTTC
>DBNW01000007.1 GCA_002299425.1 Methylococcaceae bacterium UBA662
TCGCAAAAATAGCGACTCCCCGGAACAACTCGACGATGCTTGCCCACCACAAGATGCTCGAAACGATTCGGGATGTCTGTCTGGCCGAGGGTTGGACCATTCTCCTACGACGCGGCCCTTCGACGCCATCGACATCTGCCCAGCGGGAGTTGCGCCGCTGGGTTTATGGCGGCGGCAAGGTGCTGTAGCCTTCCTCATTCCGAAGCCTCGGGCACATCCCAATCCGCCAGCCGTGCTTCGCCGGTCTGATAGAACTGCTTCACAAGCTTCTTGGTCACGCCGATGCGCCCGTTTGCGGCGGGGTCTTTGGCGGCACCGCACCCGGGTGGTAGGTCGCATCGAACACCGTGTCCGTCATCCAGCGCTTGAAACTGGGGTTGTCGCTGAACTGCTTGAACAGCTCGGTGTGGTCGGAGATCAGCTCCAGCACCACGCGATTCAGCGCCTTATCGTGCTCCAGCTTGGCGTTTTGCTTGTCGGAGTTGGCCTGCGCGTTCTGGTAGGCCCTGTCCTGCGCCACGCGCGCAGGAATTTCCTCGGTGATGACCTTGCGAATCTTATCCCCGTCTTTCCATTCGATGTTGCCGAACATATCGTTGAAGGCCTTGATGATGTTCGACAGCTTGTCGATGTCCGGGTCACCACCGCCACCACCACCGCCGGGAGGCGGCGGCTCGATGAAGGCGTCCGCATCGTCCATCGACATCTTCAGCGCCGCCTGCGCCTCCACCCGGTAACTGTCCATGTCGATGGCTTCCAGCACGCCCTTGGAGAGGTCTTCCTCCTTCGGAGCGGGGAGTTTGGGGATCAGGAAGTTCAGGAAGATCGAGAGCTTTTCCCAGGCCGGGTGGCCGTAGGTCAGGATCGCCGCCAGGAAACCGTAGCTGCGCACGAAGGCCTTGGCCTTGCCCTTGAACTCGACTTGACCGTCTTCGTTCAGCTTGTCGATGTACTCGGCCACGCAGGCATCCAGGATGGGGTCGAGCTTGTCCCGGTCTGCGCCGGTGACGTAGAGCGCGACCAAATCCTCAACCTGCTGCCAGCTGTACACCTGCTTGGCGTCGAGATCATTCTTCAGGTCGTGCAGCTTGTCGGGGTCGGTTTCGCCGGTTTGGATCGTGGCGCGGTAGTATTCTTGGAAGGCCACCTTCACCGCCTCGGCGTTGTCGGCAAAGTCGAGCACGAAGGTGTCGCGCTTCTGCGGGTGGGCGCGGTTCAGCCGTGACAGCGTTTGCACCGCCAGCACGCCTGCCAAGGGCTTGTCCACATACATCGTGTGCAGCAACGGCTCGTCAAAGCCGGTGACGAACTTGTTGGCGACGATCAGGAAGCGATACGGGTCTTGCTTGAGCTTGCACGGAATGTCCTTGCTCGGGAATTCGTTGAGATCGGCTTCGGTCTTCCTCACCCCGCCAATTTCAAAGTCGCCCGAGTACGCCACGATGGCCTTGAACGGGATCTTGATCGAGGCGAGGTAGTCCGACACCTCGCGGTAGTAGTCGATGGCGCGGGCGATGCCGTTGCAGACGATCATCGCCCGCGCCTTGCCACCGATCTTCTGCTTGCCCGCCACCTGCGCCACGAAGTGGTCGACCATGATCTCGGCCTTCTTGCGGATGGCCTTGTCGTGTGATTCGACGTAGTGGCGAATCTTTTTCAGCGCCTTCCCCTTGTCGAAGTCGGGATCGTCCTCCACCGTCTTGGCGACGTGATAGAAGCTGTCCACCGACGTGTAGTTCGCAATCACGTCGAGGATGAAGCCCTCTTGAATCGCCTGCTTGGTGGTGTAGGTCAGTTCCTCCGGCGAGCGGTAGCGTGCCTCACCGGCCTCGATGAACCGCTCCCCGAACAACTCCAGTGTCCGGTTTTTCGGCGTGGCAGTGAACGCGAAGTAGCTGGCGTTCGATAGCATCTTGCGCGACTCGATCAACTTGTTGACGGCGTCCTCGACGGATTCTTCGTCATCCTCGTCGTCGGCAGGAGCGCCTGACAAGGCCATATGCATCTTGGCCGTCGTCTTGCCGCCTTGGCTGGAATGCGCTTCGTCGATCAACAGCGCGAACTTCTTGCCACCGAGGTCGCCCAGCTCATCGAGGATGAACGGGAATTTCTGCACCGTCGTCACAATGATCTTCTTGCCTTTGCGCAGGAAGGTGCGCAGCTCGGCGGCATCCTCGGAATGCCCGAAGATCGATGCAACGTGGTCGTAGCTCTTGATGGTTCGCGCGATCTGGGTATCCAGCGCACGTCGGTCGGTGATGACGATCACCGAGTCGAACTGAGCCAGCATCACATCGGCGGCGGTCTTGAGTTCGACCAACTGGTGAGCCAACCACGCGATGGTGTTGCTCTTGCCGCTGCCTGCCGAGTGCTGGATGAGATAACGATTGCCAACCCCATCCTCGCTTGAGCGGCGCAGCAAGGCACGGACGGTACGCAGTTGGTGAAAACGCGGGAACACCTGCTTGCGCCGCTTCTTGCCCTTTTCATCTTCCTCTTCCACCACTTGTGTGAAGTTCTCGATGATGTTGGCCAGCGAGTCCTTGATCAGCACCTGCTTCCACAGATAGTCGGTTTTCAAGCCGTGCGGGTTGGGCGGATTGCCTGCGCCGCTGTTCCAGCCTTGGTTGAACGGCAGGAACCACGAGGTTTTGCCGGTGAGATGCGGGCAGAATCGCACCTCGGCATCGTCTACCGCCATGTGGGCCACGCAGCGCCCCAACTGGAACAGCAGCTCGCTTGGGTTGCGGTCGGTCTGGTACTGGGTGATGGCGTCTGCGACGGTCTGCTTGGTCAGCGAGTTTTTCAACTCGAACGTCAGCACCGGCAGACCATTGATGAAGATGGCCATGTCCAGCGAGCGTTGTGACTCGTCATTGCTGTAGCGCAACTGACGGGTGATGCTGAAGATGTTCCTGCCAAAGTTCTCGGCAGCGCTGACGTTGCCCGGAGTCGGTAGCAGCTTGTACAGATCAACGTGAACCGGGCCGTGGCCGACGCCCTTACGCAGCACATCCACCACGCCCCGTTTGGCGATCTCGCCCTGGATGCGGTGCAAGAACTGGGTGCGCTTGATGCCCTCGCTTGCCAGTTCCAGTGTTTCGACCGCCTTGGGCTGGGTGGCCTGCAGAAAAGACAGCAACTGCACCACGTCGACCGCCACGTCGCGGTTGTAGTCGCTGGGGTTGCCCTGCACGTAGCCGCCGCTACTGCAGAGGTCGCGCACGATCAAGGCCTCCAGGCCTTTTTCGCTGGTGTCAGTCGTCGCCATGGTCTTCCTCCCCGTCGGTATCCAGTTCTTCGTCGCCACCGAGCACTGCCAAGTCTTCGTCGGCCACAACGTCATCCGGGCCAGGTACCCAGCTACGCACATCCACTTGGCCGGTGACTACGTCGGCAATCTGCCGGTCGCGATACTCGCGAATGAGGGCGATCTCCCTCTCGATCTCACGACGTACCGATTGTTCTTTGTGGAAGAAATCGGTGACTTCGCGTTGCAGATGCAGCGGCGGAACCGGGATCTTTTCTTTCAACAACGAACGCGGGTTCAGCGGGCGATTGCGTCCCGCCGCGCCTCTGGAGTGATGGTTTAGAAGCAGGTCGCCAGCCTTGCTCAAGAAGAACGTGTATAGATACTCTGGCGTGACAGCATCAAGTGTGCATTTGGCAATTGGGTAGCGATGGGAAGCGATACAGCCCTCATCTTCGGCACTGGCAACCGCAACTGCGCCTTCCCAAGCGAACTGCCCGCTGAATATCAGGTCACCTTTCTCGATTCGGAAGAATGTCGAATCCCCAAGGTGCTTCCCTTCGGTTAGAGGCTTGTGGAAGATGCCGCGGCCACGGTTGAACATACCAATCGGCGCGTATGTCGTCTCCGGCTCTCTGGTGATTGGCTTAACCAGAAGCGTGACGACTCGGTCGAATCGGAGGTATTGGGTCTCTGAAGATGAAATCGCGTGTTCTGCGAGGACTCCCCGCTGCTCTGCCATCAGCGCGATGAGTTCGCGCTTCGCCTTGATCAATCGGGCGATGTGAACGTCCTGCGCCCGCAAGTAGGCGACCATCTGGTCTTGCTCGGTGCGAGGTGGCTGAATCAGCGCGATGTCGAGAAACTGGTTCGGGTACAGGCGCAGACGCGAGGATCGGATGCCGGTTGAGCGCCCGATGTATTCAGCAACGTAGGCACGAGTGCGCAATAGGTAGTCGAGATACGCTGGGTTGAAGCTGTCGGCACGGTGCGGCCGATATACGCCGTAGGCCGGACTGACGATGCCAACGTTCCTGCTCGCACCAAGCGCCGCCATCCACGCCCAAAGCGTATTGACCACGATGTCTCCGGGACGGCACAGCTTGGAGCCAACATAGCTCGCAGACTTGAACATCGTCACGTTCTTCTGGCTGCGCGGCGTAACTCCGGTCAGATGCGATACCGACAGGAGCTCCTCTTCGCCAGTGCGAGAGCGCTCATCCACCTCACGAAAGAAGACCTTGGCGCGCTGCTCGTCCCAGTGCTCGGGCACCGGCGGAAGCCATTGCATCTTGGATGTCCGGTATGACTGGTATGCACCGCCCATCACGCCGCCCCCACGATCTTGTGCAGCAAGCCTTCCGTCTGCTCCTCCAGCTTCAGAATGTCGGCGCGGATTTGTTCCAGCGTGCGCATCGGGGTCGGCTTGTAGAAGTAGCGCGCGAACGAGATCTCATAGCCGATCTTGGTGGAGTCCATTGCAATCCAGGCATCGGGCGCGTGGGGCAGCACCTCGCGAACGAAGAATGCCTCGATGCCGCCCGGCTCCTTAAGTGGTACTTGCTCGGTGTCGCGCAGGTCGGTATCGGCCTCGTACTCCACCATGAAGCGATCTTTGCCCACGGTTTCAAGATACGCGCCGTCGTAGCTGGGTTCGAAATGCTCGCCCGCCTTGAGCTTGCTGCGTTTGGCAATGACCGGCGGGGCCGACTCATCGCGCCAGCTCACCGCCTTGTAGATGGCCTTCTTCTCGGGCGCACCGAGCTTCTTGCCGTGCGCCTTCATCGTGGCGTCAAATCGCGTGCGGAACTCGTTGTGGTCGTCGAAGACGCCTTCGCCAAGTTCCTGCTGCGCCAGCTTGGCCAGTTCCACCAGCGTCTTGTCACGCAGCCAAGTCGCGGGGTCGAGCAGCTTTTTGCGCCGTTTCTCCGGCACGGCCTTCTTGGTGGTCTTGGCGTCTTCATCGTCCGATTCCTCGTCGGCATCTTCATCGCCATCGTCACCCTTCAGCCACGCTTCGATTTCGGGCTTGAGCTTGGCGAATTCCGTGTACAGCTTGTCGCTGTACTTGGCGTAAATCTCGCTGCGCAGGGTTTCGTCGCCGGTGGCAAAGCGCAGGCTTTCGATGGCGTTGCGTTTGAGCTGACTTTTGAGGCGTAGCGGGCGTTCGACCGTAATCTTCCAGTAGCCGAAGTCAGCGTTGTCGAACCACTTACATTCGGGCGTTTCTTTCGCGGCCTCTGCATCGGCGGGGGGCTGGTCGAGGTAATGCTTCAGGATGCGTTCAATGTCCGCGTCCGCCAGCTCGCAGTTCTTCTTGCCGAGGTTGCGCCGCATCGGCAAGAACCACTGCGAGGCGTCGATCAACTGCACCTTGCCGCGTCGGTGGCCGGGCTTCTTGTTGGCCAGCACCCAGATGTAGGTGGCGATGCCCGTGTTGTAGAAGATGTTGAGTGGCAGGGCGATGATGGCTTCTAGCCAGTCGTTCTCTAGCACCCAGCGGCGCACATTGCTTTCGCCCTGGCCCGCGTCGCCAGTGAACAAGGCTGAGCCGTTATGCACCAGTGCAATGCGGCTGCCCAGCGGCGTGTTGTGTTTCATCTTCTGCAGCTTGTTCACCAGGAACATCAGCTGCCCGTCGCTGGAACGGGTGATGAGCTTGAACTCGACATCGCCGCCGTGATTGACGATGAAGCGCGGGTCGCTAAATTCCTTCTTGCCGCCCATCCGGTCGAGGTCGGTCTTCCAACTCTTGCCGTAAGGCGGGTTGGAGATCATGAAGTCGAACTCGCGCGACCGGAACTGGTCGGCCGACAGCGTGGACTTGTCCGCGCCGCCGACGATGTTCTCGGCCTCGTCCCCTTCGCCCTTGAGCAGCAGGTCGGCCTTGCAGATAGCGTAGGTCTCGGGATTGATCTCCTGACCAAACAGGTGAATCGAGACCTCCTTGTCGTGGCTGGCGGCCAGCTCGTGCAGCGCATCTTCGGCCACGGTCAGCATGCCGCCCGTGCCGCAACTGCCGTCGTACAGCAGGTAGGTGCCAGACTGGATTTGGTCGGCCACCGGCATGAACAGCAACTTGGCCATCAGCTTGACCACATCACGCGGGGTGAAGTGTTCGCCAGCCTCTTCGTTGTTCTCTTCGTTGAAGCGGCGGATCAATTCCTCAAACACAGTGCCCATACCGTGGTTGTCCAGCGCGGGTAGCTTGATGCGGCCGTCCGCATCCTTTACAGGAAGCGGTGCGAGGTTGATCTCCGGGTCGAGGAAGTCGTTGATCAAGTGACCGAGGATGTCGGCCTCGACCATCGTTTGGATCTGGTCTCGAAATTTGAACTTTGCCAAGATGTCCTGAACGTTCGGCGAGAAACCGTCCAGGTAATCAACGAAGTTGTCGCGAAGGCGCTGTCCTTGTCCACTGGCGGTGAGCGTGGCCAGGGTGAATTCCGAGGTGTTGTAAAACGCTTGGCCCGCAGCCATCCGCAGTGCGCCGTCCTGCTCGGCCACCTTGTGCGTGTCGAGGAACTTCTTGCGCTCCAGCACCACCTGCTTGGTCGACTCCAGCACGGCATCAAGCCGCCGCAGCACGGTGAAGGGAAGGATCACGTCACGGTACTTGCCGCGCACGTACACGTCGCGCAGGCGGTCGTCAGCGATATTCCAGATGAAGTCGGCGACCCACTTCAGGTTACTTTGGTCTTGTTGTTGTTTCTTCTGCATCGATACGTTCCTTGAAAGCCAATCCGAATGAAATCGACCATACGCTGCCGTCCTCCCCCTTGGCCTCGGTGACGCAGCCCGGAAACAGCTCGGCGATGCGGGCAATGTTGTCTTGCGTGAGATTGGGCGAGTGCATTTTTAGTTTGTCCATGTTCATTCCTCTGGTCGCTGCGCTTGCGATGCTGGGCCTCAGCGGCTCAATTGTTCAAGTTCGGTTTTTAGTTGCCGCAAGCTCGCACACAGGCAAACGGCTGCATCGGTGCCTTGCTGCGATTGGACTTGAACGTTGCCTTGCGCCGCATCCAGTCCGCGCACTCTTTTGCTATCGCACGCTGGGTCAGTTTGTTGCGTAGCTGAATCTCGAACTCACTCCCGTAGAGACTTCGTTCGCGATCAGCCTTCGGTATGTGAAATTCTTTGCGTTCCTTGCGAATCCTGTCCGTGACCTCGTTTGCGGTGAACGTCGGCGAGGTAAAGATGAATTGAAGTTTGTCAATTTTTTCTAGCTGTGCCTTCAGCGCTTCGAACGCGTACATCGAGAAGCAGGAGGCCGCAACCGTCAGGCGGGCACCCGGCTTGAGCGTCTGCTTGAGATCGTCGCCGAGCAGGCGGTTGATGTTGTCGATGAGTTCCATCAGTCGCTTGCCCCTGAATCCTTGTTGGTCAGATTGGCGGCTATCATGGGCTTCGAGGCACTGGCCGAGAAAATTTACAAGCCGACCAAGAGTCTGCACCGGATGTTGTCCCAGTCTGGCAACCCGACTGTGAGCAACATCGCGCTAATTTTTGCTGTTATCAAACGTGAGCTTAAAATCAAGAGGCACACGCAGATCGTGATGGCCTGATTTCAGACATCAAACCCGGGGACGGCTACCGTGGTCTGGCTGGTCGCCGCCGTGCTTGGCCTTGAGGAGGGGCACCCGTGGTAGGTCGTCTAGGGTGAGTGGCGGCGGTTGGCTTGCTGTGCCAGTAGTCTTTTTTGCTGCTGTTGGGGTTCGGCGTGTTTTTCCTCGGTGCATCGACCGTCTTTAGCGACACCGGTGCATAGCCGGTGTCGGCCACCCGGGGGATCTCTTGTTTGAGCAGTTTTTCTATCGCCGCCAGTAACGGGGCCTCTTCTGTGCAGACCAAAGAAATGGCGGCACCCGATGACCCGGCGCGGCCGGTGCGGCCAATGCGGTGAACATAATCTTCGGCCACTTGCGGCAAGTCGTAATTGACTACATGCGGCAGTTCGTTGATGTCGATGCCGCGGGCGGCGATGTCGGTGGCAACTAAGGCGGTGACTTGCCCCGTTTTAAACGAATCTAAGGCACGGATGCGGGCACCTTGGCTTTTGTCGCCGTGCAAGGCGGCGGTGCGGATGCCGTCGGCGATCAGTTGTTTGGCCAGGCGGTCGGCACCGTGTTTGGTGCGGACAAAAATCAACACTTGTTGCCAGTTGTTGTGGCCGATCAAATACGACAGCAGCTCGCGTTTGTGATCGCGCGGGATGCCATAAACCTGTTGGCTGATCCGCTCGGCGGTGGCGTTTTGCCGGGCGACCGCGATGTGGGCCGGATTATCCAATAATTGGTTAGCCAAGGTTTTGATGTCCTCGCTAAAGGTTGCCGAAAACAGCAGGTTTTGCCGGCGCTTGGGCAGTACTGCCATGATTTTTTTGACATCAGGCAGAAAGCCCATGTCCAGCATCCGGTCGGCCTCATCCAAGACCAGTATCTCCACCTTGCTTAAGTCGACAGTGCGCTGGTGGATGTGGTCTAACAAACGGCCCGGGGTGGCGACTAAAATATCGCGGCCGTGGCTGAGGTTGCGGATTTGGCTGTTGATGCTGACCCCACCGGTGACGGCATCGCCTTTTAGCGGCAAATGACTGCCGTAGGTTTTAACGCTTTCCAGCACTTGCAAGGCCAGCTCACGGGTGGGTGTCAGAATCAGGGCACGAATGGGTGCTGGCTTGCGCCCGGCGTCGAAGGTTGCGGCCAGCAATTGCAGTAAGGGCAGGGTGAAGCCGGCGGTCTTGCCGGTGCCGGTTTGCGCGGCGGCGAGTACGTCGCGGCCTGCGAGGATGACCGGAATAGCTTGTGCCTGCACGGGGGTGGGGGTGTCATAGCCTTGTTCGGCTAGGGCTTTAAGCAACGGTTCGGATAAACCGAGTGGTTCAAATGACATGGTAAACCTCTAAAAATGCCAGTCTCGTGGGCTGGCGGGAACGAAAAATGAGTTGTTAATGGCGCAGGGTCAGGCCGTTGTCGATGGGCCGCCGCTGGGCACGGGGCTAACCGCCGGTCATGTTCATGTGACGCAAGATCACCGGGTGTTCATGAAGGTTAAATTCATGTTTTTCCGGTTTAATGGCCATGGCGGCGATGATGGTTTGGCGCAGCAGTGCGCTGTCGCCTGGGTGCGAGCGGATGATGTGTTTTAAATCGACTGAATGTTCGTTGCCTAAACAGAGCAGCAGACGGCCTTCGGCGGTTAGCCGGACGCGGTTGCAGCGGCTGCAAAAATTGTCGCTGTGCGGTGAGATGAAGCCGACCCGAGTTTGGCTGTTGGCTACGCGCCAGTAATTGGATGGGCCGCCGGTTTTTTCCGTGCTGGCTATTAGGGCAAACCGTTTGGTTAAGTCGGCCTTGATTTGGCGGCTGGAGTAATAGGCTTCGGCGCGGTTATGCTGACTGACGACCCCTAACGGCATTTCTTCGATAAAACTGATGTCCAGACCGTTGTCTACGGCAAAAGCCACTAAATCACCGGTTTCCTCATGGTTGCGGTTTTTTAAGATCAGTGCGTTGATTTTTATGCGTTCAAACCCGGCTTGCTGGGCGGCGGTGATGCCGCGTAGCACTTGCGCTAAGTCGCCGGTGCGGGTGATGGCCTTAAATTTGCCTGCATCTAAGGTGTCTAGGCTGATGTTCAGGCGTTTTACCCCGGCGTTTTTCACCGCTTCCGCCACGCTTGCCAATTGCGAGCCGTTGGTAGTCATCACCAGCTCTTTCAGCCCCGGCAATTGACCTAGTTGAGCCAACAGCCCCAATGCGCCCTTCCTGACCAACGGCTCGCCACCGGTCACTCTGATTTTTTTGATGCCTAAGGCAACGAACGCTTGGGCGAGGGTATAAAGTTCTTCCAAGGACAAAATGTGGTCGCGTGGTAAAAACACCATGTCTTCCGCCATGCAGTACAGACAGCGAAAATCGCAGCGGTCGGTGATGGAGAGGCGCAGGTAATCGACGGTGCGGCCGTAGCGGTCGATCAAGGGTGCCGGGGGGGATGTTGTCATGGACGTGTAACAAAGGCTAAGGGCCGCCATGCTACCACAGACCCGGTTATGTGGGAATGCCTTGCCAGACTGAACAGGGCATTACAAAACCGTGACTAACTCCCGGCCTTTTAGCTTTCGTCAAGTTTGCGGTACAGGGTGCCCCGGTCTATGCCCAAAATTTTCGCGGTTTGCGCTTTGTTGCCCTGGGTTAGCGTCAAAATTTGCCGGATATAAGCACTTTCCAATGCGGCTAGCGACATCGGTTGGGCGGCGGCGTGCTCAAGCAGATTATCGTCAACAGCCAGTTGCGTGGCTTGCGCTAGGTCTTCTAGCATCACCGTGTCGTGTTCGGACAAAGCCACCGCCCGCTCCAGCATGTTAGCCAATTCCCGCACATTGCCAGGCCAGGCGTAGGCGCGGATCCAGCGCATCGCTTCGGCAGAAATGCCTTGTACCGTGCGCTGGAGTTTGCGTTGGGCATCTCGTAGCAACTGGTCTACGAGGCCGTCTAGGTCGGCGCGGCGTTCGCGTAGCGGCGGTATATCCAGCCTGATTACGTTTAGCCGATAGTACAAGTCGCTACGCATCAAGCCGTTTTGTACGGCTTTTTCGATGGCTTGGTTGGTGGCGGCGATGATGCGCACGTCGGTGCTGGTTTCACTGCTGGCTCCCACCGGCCTGACCTTGCCCGTTTCCAAGGCTAACAAGATTTTAGGTTGCACGGCCAGCGGCATTTCGCCGATTTCATCCAGAAACAAGGTGCCGCCCTTAGCCTCCACAAACAAGCCCGGCCTGTGCTCGCGGGCGTCGGTGTAAGCACCTTTGTTGACCCCGAACAACTCACTTTCTACCAAAGCGTAGGGCAGGGCCGCACAGTTAATTTGCAAGAACGACCCGGAGCGTTGGCTTTGGGCGTGGATGAAGCGTGCCAGTGCGCCTTTGCCGACACCGCTTTCCCCGGTCAGTAGCACCGGCAAGTTGGTTTGCGCGGCGCGTTTGGCTAAGTGCAGAATTTTTTTCATAGCCGGGCTTTCGGCGATCAGACCGTCGGGTGCAGGCCCGTCGTCTGCTTGGGCCAGGCGGACGATGTTGCGGCGCATGCTGTGGTCGGCGAAAGCCTTGGCGATGGCGGCTAGCAAGGCGTTTAGGCTGAAGGGTTTGGTGACAAAGCCGCAGGCACCGGCTTGCAGGCTGGCGACGCCCAGCTCAATGCTGCCGAAGGCGGTGATCAGCAGCACCAGTTGCTCGGGTTTGATGGCATGAACAGCGGCCATTAAATCCAATCCGCGCAAGCCGGGCATTTCGATGTCGCTGACCAGCAGATCGTAATCTTTACAGCTTAAGCGGTGCAGTGCCTGCTGCGGGTTGGTTTCGCCCGTTACTAGGTAGCCGTTGCCGGTCAGCATTTCGACCAGGTAGTCAACGATGCCGCGGTCGTCGTCCAAGACCAAGATGCGTTTGCGTTCTGCACTCTCGGCGGCGGTCATAAGCCGGCCTGGTCTAGGGGCAATAAAACAGTAACCGTGCAGCCTTGCCCTAAAACACTGGCGGCGGTGATGCTGCCGTGGTGTGCCAGCACCAGGCTGCGCGCCACGGCCAGCCCTAGGCCTACGCCGCCTTGGCCGTGGCGGGTGGTGAAAAACGGTTCGAATACATGTGCGAGCACCTCTTCGGACATGCCGCAGCCGTTGTCGCAGACACAAAGCTCGACCGCTTCTGCGGTTGGGAAGGTGCCTACAGGCGAGCATTGGCTGGGCTTTAGGGTGACGGCAATCAGGCCGCCGTCAGGGGTGGCCGCTAAAGCGTTGGTGATGAGGTTTAAGACAATTTGCTGGATGGCGTCGCTGTCGGCTACGGTGGTCGGGAGTTCGTCTGCGGCGGTAAAATGCAGTCCGATGTCTCGGCGGCGGGCCTCGTATTCTAAAAGGCTTAAGACGGCTTGTACGGGTGTGCGCATGTCGCAGCGGATAAAATGCGGCGGCCGACGGCGGGTGAATTCCAGTAATTGGTGTACGATGCGAGTGATGCGACCGGCTTGCTCGGCGAGAATTTGGGCGTTGTGCAGAACCTCCTGCGGACACGCCGCGCATACCTGTAAATACTCGGCCCGGCCGCGCAGGATTTGCAGCGGCGAGCCAATTTCATGGGCCAATCCGGCGGACAACTGGCCGATGGTGATGAGCTTGTCGGCTTCTTGCAGCGCGGTTTGCAGGTGGCGGCGCGATTGCGCTTCCGTTTTTAGTTTTTGCCGGGCGTTGTCCAGCTCTAGGGCCATGCTGTTGAAGGCCAGCAAAACCTTGCCAATTTCATCGTGCGGGTTTTTCAGCGGCAGCGGCGAGAAGTCGCCTTGTTGGATGCGGGCCATGCCAGCATCCAGGCGTTTTAGCGGCCAACCGATGTAAAACCAACAAATAGCCGTACACAAAGGCACGGCGACCAGCGCGAAGCTGCCTGCGGAAGTCAGCAGGTTGCGTTGCAGCAGATCCACTTCGCGGCGCATGCTCTTAAGCGAGCGCACCACGACTAACAGCCTCAGTTGCACAGGGTGTTCTTGTTGCAGAGGCAGGATCACGGCCATGTAGTCGGGGTTTTGCACCGGGTAGAAAAATTGTTCGTCATGCTGATTTGCCCAAACGGATTCCAGTTTGGTTTGAAATTCGGGGCTGAAGGCATGACCGGTTCCGGGGAAATGCAAACCGTTTTGGTCATAAACCCAAATGCTAAGGTCAGGCTTGACGGTCTCAAGCCCTGCCAGCAGTTCTTCGATGTCTTCTAGTTGTTTGTCTCGGGCGGCATTTTTGATGGCGATTTGCAGGCTTTTACCCAGTAATTGGGTTTGCTGGGCAATTTCGTCGGCTAAATCTTGCTGTTCGATCAAAAGATTGTAATAGCCGAAGCCGATAAAAATAAACAGGGCCACGGAAATTAAGGAAAGGGTCAGCTTGCTGGCAATGCGCATAGGGCAAGGTGTGGTTTTTTGCTACAGTGCTGTAGTGTATAAAAACACCGGCATCAAAGAAACGTTTTCCCTTAAAGACGTAGCTGAATCTGCGCACACCGCCCCCGTATGCCCTAAAACTTCGTCGCCGTTTAGTGGCTTAAGAACACGGCAGTGCTGGCAAATAGCCGATCGGGGATGGCAGTTTTGATTTATGGCACTTTTATTGCTTATAATTTGTCTTTGCTGATGCGGGGTAGACCGATAGCCCAAATAGCCCTTGCTGATGCCCCACAGTCGGGCTTAAGTATTCGTTCCATGACCTATGATGATTCAAAAATGAAAATCGCGCCTATTTTGCTTTTTCTAATCGCTACTTTGTTAGCCGCCTGCGACCCTGAACCGACTCCGAAACCACCCGATAACCATAAAGTAATAAGCCCGTTCGTTAAAGATTTAACGTACAGTGCCGAATACGTGGCCGAAATCCATGCCATCCGGCATGTTGAGCTACGCAGCAAAGTAAAAGCCTACTTGGACAAAATTCATGTTGACGAAGGCCGCGCGGTAGCCGCCGGGCAATTGCTGTTTACCTTAAACCCGCAGGCCTTACAGAAGGAACTGCAAAAAGCCGAGGCCGCCTACAAGAGTGCGATAGCCGATTTGCGAGTAGCCGAGGTGGAGCTGCGCAACGTGCAGTTGTTGGCGGATAAGAACATCGTTGCCCAAACCGAGTTGGATGTGGCCAAGGCTAGGGTAGCGGCTTTGCAGGCTGACGTGGATGAGACCGTGGCCGGCAAAGGCCATGCGGCACTGTTGTTAGCTTTTTCGGAGATCAAAGCACCGTTTGCCGGCGTCATTAACCGCATCCCGAACAAAGTCGGCAGCTTGATAGAGGAAGCCGGGATACTGACCACGCTTTCTGACAACAGCGAGGTATTGGCTTACTTCAATTTATCAGAAGCCGATTACCTAGACAACCTGGCCTCCGGGCAGAAGCATTATGACAAGGTTGTCGGCCTAAGATTGGCCAACGCGGCAATTTACGATCATGAAGGCAAGGTGGATATGGTGGCCAGCGTATTTGACCGGGCCACCGGGAACATTGCCTTTAGGGCCAAGTTTCCCAATCCGGACAGGTTGTTGAAAGAAGGCTCTAACGGCAAAGTGTTGATCAACAGACAGCTTAAGCAAGCCGTGCTGATTCCACAAAAATCTACTTTTGAGGTACAGGACAAGCTGTTTGTTTATGTGGTTGATCCACAGGGCGTGCTTAAACAGCGTAGCATTGTGCCAAAAATGCGTATCCCGGATTTTTTTGTCGTTGAGTTTGGTTTGTTGAGTACGGATAAAATCCTGTTTGAGGGGGTCGAAGGTGTGCGTGACGGTGACAAAATCCAACCCACATGGGTTAATTTGGTGGATGAGATGCCGTCCGTCAACGACCTCTAACTTTTAAAACACTATTGTCATGATGACGCTCAAGTTTATCCACCGTCCGGTGTTGTCCATCGTTATATCCGTGCTGATTACCTTGGTAGGGTTGATTGCGCTGGTACAACTGCCTGTTACCCAGTTTCCCGATATCGCCCCGCCTGAGGTTAATGTCACCACCCGGTTTGTCGGTGCTAACGCCGAAGCGGCTGTTAAAGCGGTGGTGACGCCACTGGAGCGAGCCATTAACGGCGTGCCGGGCATGGCTTACATGTCGTCGGTATCCGGCAATGACGGCACCAGCGTGATCCAGATTATTTTCAAAGCCGGTACGGACCCTGAAATAGCGGCCGTCAACGTGCAGAACCGGGTGTCCTCGGTACTCGATGAATTGCCGCAGGAAGCCGTCAAAGCGGGGGTGATTGTTGAAAAGGTGCAAAATAGCATGCTGCTGTACGTTAACGTGCAAAGCACCGATCCCGAATTGGATGAGAAATTCCTCTACAATTTCGTTGACATCAATGTACTGAAAGACCTCAAGCGAATCGATGGGGTTGGCTTTGCCGACATCATGGGTGCGCGCGAGTATGCCATGCGGGTCTGGCTAAAACCGGACAAGTTGTTGATGTATCACTTGTCGCCCACTGAAATTATCCAAATACTTAAGGAACAAAACGTCGAGGCGGCGCCCGGCAAGGTGGGTGAAAGCTCAGGCCGAGAGGCGGATGCTCAGGCACTGCAATATGTACTCAAGTACACCGGCAAGCACAATACCGAAGTGGCCTATGAGAACATTGTGGTGAGCAGCAGGGAAAACGGCGAGGTAATCCGCCTTAAGGATGTGGCGGAAGTCGATTTTGACTCCCAGGCCTACGATGTGTTGTCTAAGGAAAACGGCCGTCCTTCGGCCGCTATCGTGCTGAAACAGCGCCCGGGCAGCAACGCGAAGGAAGTCATTGCTAACATCAAGGCGACCATGGCCAAAATTAAGGTCGAAGCATTCCCTCCGGGTATGGATTACAGCCTTAGCTACGATGTCTCTCAATTTTTGGATGCCTCTATCCACGAAGTGATTAAGACCTTGATCGAGGCTTTTTTGTTGGTAGCGTTGGTGGTGTTCGTGTTTTTGCAGGATGTACGCTCAACCATCATCCCGATTCTGGCCGTGCCAGTGTCGCTGGTCGGTACGTTTTTCTTTATGCAGGTGATGGGCTTTTCGTTAAACCTCATCACCTTGTTCGCGCTGGTTTTAGCCATCGGTATTGTGGTTGATAATGCTATCGTGGTCATCGAGGCGGTACACGCTAAAATGGAACACGCTAACATCGGCCCTAAAAAAGCCACCGAGCAGGCAATGCGTGAAATCAGTGGTGCCATCGTCGCGATCACCTTGGTAATGGCGGCGGTGTTCTTACCGGTGTCGTTCATGGACGGCCCGACCGGAATCATTTACCGGCAATTTTCCTTGACCATGGCGTTTTCTATCGTACTTTCCGGGTTGACTGCCCTCACGTTGACTCCCGCCTTGTGCGCGCTGTTCTTAAAAAAGCCAGCGCATGACGCAGGAGCAGGCCAAAAAACGTGGTTGCAACGCCGTTTTTCCGGATTTAATGCCGGTTATGACCGACTAGCCGGGCGTTATAAATGGCTGATAAGTTTCATTAGTACACGCAGCGTCATTACTTTTGGTATCTTGCTGGTTTTTTCAGCGGCCGCCGGTTTGTTAGGTACTTTAGTGCCGGTGGGTTTTATTCCGCAGGAAGACCAAGGGGCCATTTATGCCAACGTTACCACCCCGCCCGGGGCTACCTTAGAACGCACATCAAAAGTTGTCGATGAAGTACAGAAAATTGCTTCTGCGCTGCCCGGGGTTAACTCGGTGTCCAGCCTAGCAGGTTACAGCGTGTTGTCTGAAGGTACCGGATCGGTTTTTGGCATGGCGTTAATCAGCCTGAAAAACTGGCAGGAGCGGGCGGTTTCAGACCTGGACATCATCGCGACACTGACAGAAAAAACCCGCCACATCAAAGACGCTAGCATTGAGTTTTTTACGCCGCCGCCGGTACCCGGTTACGGCAACTCCAGCGGTTTTGAGTTGCGCCTGTTGGACAAAGCCGGCACTGCCAGCTTCGAGGATTTGCAGGAAACAACCGATAAATTTATCGAAGCATTGAACCTGCGCCCGGAAATTAACAGTGCTTTCACCACCTTCAACGCGCGTTTTCCACAATTTATGCTGCACATCGACGGCGATAAGGCCGCGCAAAAAGGCATCACTGCCGAAAACGCAATGGACACGCTGCAAACCTTGATGGGCAGCGAGTACGCGACCAACTTCATTCGTTTCGGGCAACTGTATCGAGTGATGGTGCAGGCCTTGCCGGAGTACCGCGCCCATCCTGAAGACATAATGAAGCTCTACATTAAAAACGATGCCGACAAAATGGTGGCGTATTCCTCATTTTTACGCATAGAAAAAGTCTACGGACCAGAACAGGTGACCCGCTACAATATGTACACGTCGGCCATGATCAACGGCCAACCGGCTCCCGGCTACAGCAGCGGCCAAGCCATTGCGGCTATCAAGCAAGTGGCCGCTGATTATTTACCGAGAGGCTACGGCTACGACTGGGCAGGAACCTCGCGCGATCAAGCCCAGGCCGGCAATCAAGCCATTTTTATTTTTTTAGCTTGTCTGGCGTTTGTTTATTTGTTGCTTGCCGCGCAGTACGAAAGCTTTTTGTTGCCGCTGCCGGTGCTGCTGTCGCTGCCCATCGGCATTTTCGGAGCCTTGTTTTTCCTATGGTTGATGGGGCTGGAAAACAATATCTACGCGCAAATTGCCATGATTATGCTGATTGGTATTTTAGGCAAAAACGCCATTTTGATTATCGAATTTGCGGCCATGCAGCACCGAGCCGGAAAATCCCCGTTTGATGCCGCTATTGAAGGGGCTGTGCTGCGTTTGCGGCCCATTTTGATGACCTCGTTCGCTTTTGTGGCAGGTCTGATTCCGCTGATGATCGCGTCTGGAGCAGGTGAAATCGGCAACAACACGATTGGTTCAGCCGCTGCCGGTGGCATGATTTTCGGCACCGTGTTCGGAGTGATCGTCATTCCTGGGTTGTATGTGGTGTTTGCCAGTCTGGAGGAAAAATTCCAGCGCCGCAGCGGACGCAAAGAAGAGACACCTTTTACTGAAACTCTCTAAAACTGATCATGCCGCCTTATTTTTCTTACCGTATTGTTTTTTTGTTGTTATTTTTTTTTAGCACGGGTTGCGCTAATTTTGGCCCGGAACCTTCTGTCAAAGAGCTGGCTTTGCCGGCTAAATTTCCGGAGCAAAAACCCACCGCGCTGTCAATCGGCAGCATCAGTTGGCGGCAGTATTTTAGCGACCCGCCATTGCAAAACCTGCTAGATGCCGCCGTCCGCAACAACCTTGACCTCAATATTGCTTTACAGCGTATTGAGGCGGCACGCGCCAGCGTGAAATTGGCGGGTGCCGCCCTGTTGCCCCAAGTCAGTTTGAATGTGGGCGGCGGTGTCCGTAAATTCGGTCTGTACACCATGGACGGGGCCGGCAATGCCGCTACCGATATCCGTCCTGGCCAGACAGTCCCTGAGCATTTACCGGATATATTTGTAGGCTTGCAATCCTCTTGGGAAATTGATGTTTGGGGCAAACTGCGCAGCCAGCGTCAGTCGGCGGTCGCCAATTATTTGGCCAGCATAGCAGGCACTCACTTTGTGATTGCCAACCTAGTTGCCGAAGTGGCCACCCAGTACAACGAATTGCTGGCCTTAGACCAGCAGCTAGAAATCATCAAGCAAACACTGAAGAAACAGGAAGAGGCACTGGAGGTTATCAAATTACAAAAGCAAGCCGGCCGCGCCAACGAATTGGCGGTGCAGCAGTTTCAAGCGCAGGTTCTGAACACCCGGGCTATAGAAAAAAACAACCAGCAACAACAAGTTGAAACCGAAAACCGAATCAATTTTTTATTAGGTCGTTATCCGCAGCCAATCGTGCGGTCGAAAGATTTATTCTTCCAGGAACCGCCAAAAACGCTTTTAGCCGGCATCCCCTCGAAATTACTGGCCAACCGCCCCGATGTGCGGGAGGCGGAACTTCAAATCGAGGCCAGCCAGTTTGATGTCAAAGTGGCCAAAGCGGCGTTTCTTCCTAATTTTAACATCGTGGCTGGCTTTGGCTTCCAGGCGTTCAACCCCGAGTTTATGTTTCAGTCGCCAGCCTCAATCGCCTATTCGGTACTCGGTACAATAGTAGCACCGCTGATCAACAGGAATGCCATCAAAGCCCAGTTTAATACTGCCAGGGCTAACCAACTGAGTGCCATGCACACCTATCAAAAGACTGTCCTGAACGCCTATGTGGAAGTGGTCAATAATTTGTCCAACATCGACAATTTAGCGCACATGAAGGTGCTGAAAACACAACAAACCGAGACCCTGAATGCTGCCGTTGATACCTCAGGGACACTCTACCGGGCGGGTCGGGCGAACTACCTAGAAGTGCTGCTCGCCCAGCAAAACGCCTTGCAGTCTACGTTGGATTTGATTGATGTCACCAAACGGCAACGGCTGGCAGCGGTGACGGTGTACAAAGCTTTAGGCGGCGGCTGGCAGTAAGATGCCGGAAAATTTTAAGGGGCGGCGGTGCGGTTTTCGGTTGAGAGGGTTTGATTTAGTTTTTAGAGGCTAAGTTGTCACCGTTTGTTAATGAAGCTGAAATAAAACATTAACAGGTAACAGCTAACCTCCGGCGGTGGGTTTTAGGCACCACAACCGAACACACCTTACTAACCTGGAGATTACCATGCGTTTCGCCAAACCTTTGCTCGTGTTGGCAATGGCCACTACTGCGCTGCTGTCTTTTGCCACTCAGGCCAATGAAAGCGTCCAATTAGGCCCAAGGCCGTTTTTTTTGGTAGATGACATGCCGTCCGGCGATCTGAAAACTGCGCTGAAACAATGCGAGAACGGCCCGTTTTCCAAGTCGGATTTTTCGATTGGCCACCGTGGTGCTCCGTTACAATTCCCCGAGCACACCAAGGAATCTTACGAGGCGGGTGCGCGAATGGGTGCCGGCATTTTAGAATGCGATGTCACGTTCACCAAAGATAAAGAATTAGTTTGTCGTCATGCACAATGCGATTTGCACACCACGACCAACATCCTAGCGACCCCGCTGGCGGAAAAATGCTCGGTCAAGCCAGATTACAACAGTGCCACGCCGTTTAAAAACGTCAAGTGCTGCACCAGCGACATTACCCTAGCTGAGTTCAAAACCTTGCAAGGCAAAATGGATGCTGGCAATCCAAACGCCAAAACCTTGGCTGAATACCTGGACTCGACTGCCAATTGGCGTACTGACTTGTACTCCGGTCGGGGTACTTTAGTGACGCACGCCGAGAGTATCGAGTTGTTTAAAAAACTGGGTGTGAAAATGACCCCGGAATTGAAAACCCCCGAAGTACCCATGCCGTTTGATGGCTTTAGTCAGCGCCAATACGCCACTAAGCTAATCGCTGAGTACATCAGGGCCGGTGTTCGTCCTAGAAATGTGTTCCCACAATCGTTTTTGTACGATGACATTAAGCATTGGTTGGCTAGGCATCCGCGCTACGGCAGACGAGCGGTGTTTTTAGAAAGTACCGACAGCCCGGCTGATATTCCTGCGGCTATGGCACGCATCGCTACGGCTAAAGCCGACGGTGTTAACATTATCGCCCCGCCAACATGGGCGTTAGTCACTTTAGATGCGAACAAAAAAATTGTTCCTTCCGAGTACGCTAAAGCCATTAAAGCAGCCGGCTTAGACATCATCACTTGGAGCCTTGAGCGTTCCGGGCTGCTGAAAAACGGCGGCGGTTACTACTACCAATCCATCAGGGACGGCATCAAAACCGACGGTGACATGATGGTGTTAGTGGACGTGCTGGCCAAAGACGTGGGTGTATTGGGCATTTTCTCAGACTGGCCTGCTACTACCACCTACTATGCTAATTGTATGGGTCTGAAATAAAATACGCCTAAGGCAAACCGGTTGTTGCCGGTTTTTGGTAGAAAACGGCGGGCGCTTTTAAGGTTGCCCGCCGTTTTTTTTAGCGGCGTAGGTTGGCATCAAAGTACGCGCCATGAGAAGACGCCGATGGTATTGGCGTACCAACAAGTGGCGATGACCGAGATTTTTGCCTACAAAAGCCAGCCGATCAAACAACCCGGCGGTAGGGCATAGCGACAAGCCCTGAAATGGGCAGGTATAGAAGACTTCCAAGGGCATAACTTGCGGCACACTTGGGCAAGCCGGAACGCCTGCAAGTACTGAAAGAATTGGGTAGGTGGGCTTATCTGGACACGGTGATAAAGTACGCCCGCTTGTCGCCGGAACACATCCGGCCATATGCGGGTAATTCGAACTTGCCACAGACGGTGACAAGTCCGTTACAGTATGAAAAACAAGCTTAAAAAACGCCTGTAACTTATTGAGTTTGGTCGGGACGACAGGATTTGAACCTGCGACCACTTGTCCCCCAGACAAGTGCGCTACCAAGCTGCGCTACGCCCCGATGGTGAAGATCACGAAAAATTTAAGCAGAATACTTCAAAATTTTGGCCGGCCATTGTAACGCATTCACGATGTTTTAAGAATACCCATTGCAACAGTAGCTCTGAATTTTTCAGTTCGGCATCGATGGTAAAGCGGTACTTATCGGGTAGCGCGTTGTTATTGCTTGGTTTCAGTATAGGATTCTACCCGGGCTTTGAGTTTTTGGCCGGAACGGAACGTGACGACCCGTCGCGCCGTGATGGGAATTTCTTCCCCGGTTTTTGGGTTACGGCCGGGGCGGCTGTTTTTGTCGCGCAGTTCAAATTTCCCGAAACCGGAAATTTTCACTTGTTGCCCTTGCTCCAGAGAGCTTTTGATTTCCTCGAAAAACAGTTCGACCATGTATTTGGCTTCACGTTTGTTCAAGCCCAGTTCATCAAACAGTCCTTCCGCGAAATTCGCTTTGGTCAATGCCATATCATTCCCTCAATGTTGCATTAATTTTTTGGGTGAGTGTTTCTAATATCTTGTTCACTGTAGCATCAATGTCAGCATCTGTAAGCGTTTGCTGATCGTTTTGTAAAACAAGGCTTAAGGCAATGCTTTTGTAGCCCGCTGCCACGCCTTGACCACGATAAACATCAAAAATAGCCAATTCTTTCAACAAGGTTTCAGCCATGCCTTGCACCGTAGCGATAATTTCGCCGGCGGTAATGTGTTCTTCTACCAACAAAGCCAAGTCCCGGCGTACCGAAGGGAATTTTGACAAGGGTTTAAACGCGGGTTTTCGCTTGGCCAGCACTAAGTCTTGGCTGAGTTCAAATAAAAAAACCGGGGTTTCAAAGCCCAGCTGTTTTTCCAAAGTGGGGTGTAACATGCCCAAGTGCCCAATGCAGTCACCGGATTCGGCCAAAATTTTTGCCGATTGCCCGGGATGCAAGGCGGGATGTTCGGTTTTGGCGAATTGGGCGGGGCATCCGGTCAGTTTAAATAGGGCTTCGACATCGGCCTTGGTGTCAAAAAAATCGGCCTTGCGGGTCTTTTCTCCCCATTGCTCATCGTAGGTGCCGCCCAACACCAAACCGGCCAGCATTTTTTCTTGGCGGGTTTGCCCGTCAATACCGACGAAGCGCAGGCCGGTTTCAAACAAACGCACCCGGTCTTGCTGGCGGTGGGTGTTGTGCAGGGCGGCTTTTAACAGGCCGCACCATAACGTGGTGCGCATGACGGACAATTCTGCGGAAATCGGGTTCTGCAAGCGCAGAAACGTATCGTCGGGCGCGACCAGGTTTTGGATGTCTGCATCGACGAAGCTGTAGGTGATGGCTTCGCGGTAGCCCCGGTCAACCAACAAATCTTTTAACCGCTCGATGTCGATGACATTCTCAGAGGCTGGCGCCAGTTGGGCGCTCATTAGCGGGCGGCTGCTGGGTAAACGGTTGTAACCGTGGATACGGGCCAACTCTTCGATCAAGTCGGCCTCGATGGCGATGTCGAACCGGCGGCCGGGAGGCGTTATTGACCAGCCGTCGCTTTCCGGTTGCACTGCCATGCCTAAGCACCGGAATATGCCGGTTATGTGCGCTTCCGGCAATGCCATGCCCAACAGTCTTTCCAGTCGTTGCCGGCGCAGCCGCACCGGCAGCCGTTTGGGCAATGCCGCCGCATCGGTCATTTGTGTGACCGGCCCCGGCTGGCCACCTGCGATTTCCAAAATCAATTGACTGGCGCGTTCAATGGCGCGTTGCTGTAGAGTTGGGTCAACGCCGCGCTCAAAACGGTGGGAGGAGTCGGTATGCAGGCCGTAACGGCGGGCTTTGCCAGCTAGGGTTTGCGGGCTAAAAAACGCACATTCCAAAAAAATGTTGCGGGTGGTGCCGCTGACGGCGGAATCCATGCCGCCCATGACACCGGCCAACGCCAGGGCTTGGTTTGTGTCGGCGATGATTAAGGTGTCGCTGTCCAATGGGATGTTTTGGCCATTGAGCAAGGCGACCGGTTCGTCTTGCCGCGCATAACGGACGTGAATGCCGCCTTGCAGTTTGTCTGCGTCAAAGGCATGCAAAGGCTGGCCCAATTCCAACAGGACATAGTTGGTGACATCGACCAACGGCCCTAAGCTGCGCAGGCCAGACCGGCGCAGGCGTTCTTGCATCCATAAGGGTGTGGGTGCCGTGGCGTTGACCCCTAAAATCATGCGCCCGAGATAACAGGGGCAAGCGTGGGGTGCAGAAACGTGCACCGGCAGTTCCTGTTGATGGCAGGCGGGCACCGGTTCCGTTTGGCGAAGTTCCAGTTCCATTCCGTTTAGCGCGGCCACTTCCCGGGCCAACCCTTCCACGCTGAGGCAATCGGCGCGGTTAGGGGTCAGATCCAGTTCGATGAGGGTGTCGTCCAATGCCAGGTACGCGCGGATATCGGCACCAACCGGGGCAGCGTTTGGCAGTTCCATCAACCCTTGGGACTCAGCGGCCATGCCCAGTTCTTGCTCCGAACACAACATGCCGTAGGATTCCACGCCGCGCAGTTTGGATTTTTTGATTTTAAAATCACCGGGTAAGACCGCGCCGATTAAGGCCGCAGCGACCTTCAGGCCGGCCCGCACATTGCTGGCACCACAAACGATTTGCAAGGGTTCGGGGCCGCCGACGGCGACCTGGCAGACCCGCAGCCGGTCGGCATCGGGATGTTGCGCTAAGGACAGCACTTCCCCGACCACCACGCCCGAAAAATCGGCCGCCACTGCCTGCACCGAATCGACTTCCAGCCCCGCCATCGTCAGTTGCCCGACCAATTGCTGGGTGCTGATGGCAGGATTAACGTATTCCCTTAACCAGGCTTCACTAATTCGCATGATTTAAGCCATTCCTTTTAGTTAGATTGTTCTAGGAATTTAAGGTCATTTTCAAAAAACAGCTAGTTAAATTGTTCTAGGAATTTAAGGTCATTTTCAAAAAACAGCCGCAGGTCGTTGATGCCGTAGCGCAACATTGCCAAACGCTCGACCCCCATGCCAAAGGCGAAGCCGGTATAGCGTTCACCGTCGACGTTAACCGCCTTGAACACTTCAGGATGGATCATGCCGCAACCCATCACTTCCAGCCAGCCGGTTTGTTTGCAGACCCGGCAACCGGCACCGCCGCACATCACGCATTCGATATCCACTTCGGCGGAGGGTTCGGTGAACGGAAAATAAGACGGACGGAAGCGGACCGGGATGTCTTTTTCAAAAAAAGCGCTTAAAAATTCGTAAATGATGCCCTTTAAATCGGCAAAGCTGACGTCGGTATCGACCAAAAAGCCTTCCACCTGATGGAACATCGGCGTATGGGTCAAATCGGAGTCGCAGCGGTAAACCCGCCCCGGGGCGATGACTTTTAACGGCGGCGTTTGTGTTTCCATCACCCTAATTTGCACCGGCGAGGTATGGGTACGCAGCACGGTGTGGGCATCAAAATAAAAGGTGTCGTGCATGGCGCGGGCAGGGTGGTGCGCGGGGATGTTGAGGGCAGTGAAATTGTGGTAATCGTCTTCAATTTCAGGGCCTTCCACTACCTTAAAACCTACGCCGCCAAAAATCTCATGAATCCGCCTTAAGGTGGTCGTGACCGGATGCAAGCCGCCAACGGCTTGGCCACGCCCCGGCAAAGTGACATCGATGCTTTCGCTGGCTAATCGGGCAGCCAGGGCTTCGGTCTCCAAAGCTGTTTTTTTAACGTCAAGCTGGGATTGAAAACGGTCTTTTGCTTGGTTGATAACTTGGCCGGCCAGTTTGCGTTGCTCCGGCGGCAAGGAACCTAAGGTTTTCATCTGCTCGGTGAACAGGCCTTTTTTGCCTAAAAAATGGACGCGAATCTGATCCAAACGGGCAAGGTCTTCTGCTGAAGCCAAATCTTTCAAGCTTTGGGCAAGGGTTTCTTCTAGGGTAGCGGACACAGCGTAAGCTCGCTAGTTAGTGGCAGGGGGGCTAGAACGAGTCATTTGCCATTACCGCTGCGGTCTTTACAGCCGCAGCGGTAGTTTTAACTTACGTTATTGCACGGGGCTGACATTCGCCTTGGCAATTTCGGCGATTTTGCCGAATGCTTCGATATCGCGCACGGCAATATCGGCCAGCACTTTGCGGTCTATCGCCACGTTGGCGTTGCTTAGGCCGTTGATTAGCCGGCTGTAGGAAATACCGTACAAGCGCGCTGCGGCGTTGATGCGGACAATCCACAAGGCGCGGAATTGGCGCTTGCGCTGTTTGCGGTCACGGTAAGCGTATTGGCCGGCTTTGATGACGGCCTGCTTGGCCACCCGGTACACCCGGCTGCGGGCACCGTAATAACCTTTGGCTTGTTTCAGGATTTTTTTGTGTCGGGCTCTGGCAGTTACGCCACGTTTAACTCTGGGCATCGCTTAAGTCTCCTGTCAGCTGTAAGGCATCATCCGTGCCGCCATACGCACATCCGAAGGATGCACGGCCTTGGGGCTGCGTAACTGTCTTTTCCGTTTGGTGGATTTTTTGGTCAAAATGTGGCGGCGGTGCGATTGCCCGCATTTAAACCCGCCGTTGCCGGTGCGCCGGAATCGCTTGGCGGCACCGCGGTTAGTTTTGATTTTTGGCATTTGTTTGCTCCAAATAAAAAGTAAAAATCCCTGAGAAAAGCAACACAGCAAGGCAAAATGCTTAGGCCCTGAACGTGTGCTTGCATCATGCGATGCGGGCGGCGCATCCGTGCGTCACCCTAAAACGGCAACGGTTAAGGGTTGCTATTTTTTCTTTTTAGGAGCCATCACCATGACCATCTGCCGTCCCTCCAGTTTGGGGGTTTGCTCGACAATGGCGATTTCTTCCAAATCTTTTTCTATGCGCTGCAACTGTTCCATGCCCAGCTCTTTATGGGCCATTTCCCGCCCACGGTAGCGCACGGTGATCTTGGCTTTGTCGCCGTCATTTAAGAACTTGACCAGGTTTTTGAGTTTAACTTGGTAGTCGCCCTCTTCAGTACCCGGGCGGAATTTTATTTCTTTGACTTGAATTTGTTTCTGTTTTTTTCTGGCTTGTTGCAGTTTTTTGTTTTGTTCAAACTGAAACTTGCCATAATTCATGATTTTACAGACGGGAGGATCGGCATTCGGCGATATTTCCACCAAATCCAATTCGGCGGCATAGGCTTTTTGCCTGGCTTCATCCAGCGGCATAATGCCCAACATTTCCCCTTCCGCGCTGGTGACCCTGACCCGTCTAGCGGTAATCAGGTTGTTAATACGCGTTTCATCTTTTTTAGCGGCGATACTCTAATCCTCCGAACGTGTTATTTTCTGTCGGCAATATCGTGTCTTAACCGAACGGTAAATTCAGACATTGCCAGACAACCTAAATCTTCACCCTTTTGCGTGCGTGCAGTAACTGTTTGTTGTTCAAGCTCTTTATCGCCCACAATGAGCAAATACGGGACACGCTGCATTGAGTGCTCGCGGATTTTAAACCCGATTTTTTCATTTCTCAAATCAATTTTTGCCCGAATGCTTTGTTGTTCAAGTTGTTGCAGCAGGCTTAACGCGTACGCATGATGGCGGTCGGCGATGGGCAGTAGCACTGTTTGCACGGGCGACAGCCAAACCGGAAACGTGCCGGCATGGTGTTCAATCAAAATACCGATGAAGCGTTCTAACGAGCCTAAAATGGCCCGGTGCAACATCACCGGGGTCTGTTTGGAGCCGTCTTCAGCGATATAGCGGGCGTCCAAGCGGCTGGGCATGGAAAAATCGACTTGTACGGTGCCGCATTGCCAAACCCGACCGATGCAATCTTTTAACGAAAATTCGATTTTCGGCCCATAAAAAGCCCCTTCGCCGGGTTGTAAATCCCACTTAAGGTGCTTGTTATTCAAAGCCACGGCCAGGGCCGCCTCGGCCTTGTCCCAGATGGCATCGTCGCCGACCCGATTTTCAGGGCGCGTGGACAATTTGATGATGACTTCGTTAAAGCCAAAATCCTGATAGACCTCAAACAACAAGTCGATAAAAGTGGAGACTTCGGCTTGGATTTGGGCTTCGGTGCAGAAAATGTGGGCATCGTCCTGGACGAAGTTGCGCACCCGCATCAAGCCGTGCAAGGTGCCGGAGGGCTCGTTGCGGTGGCAGGAGCCAAACTCGGCCAAGCGTATCGGCAAATCTCGGTAGCTTTTTAGACCTTGGTTGTAAATCTGCACATGGCAAGGGCAGTTCATCGGTTTGATGGCGTAATCGCGGTTTTCCGAATGCGTGGTGAACATGCCGGTGCTGAATTTATCCCAGTGGCCTGAACGTTCCCAAAGCGACCGGTCGACAATTTGCGGGGTTTTGACTTCGCCGTAGCCGTTCAAGCGCAATTTTTCCCGGATGTATTGTTCGACTTGCTGATACAGGGCCCAGCCTTTTTCATGCCAGAACACCATGCCCGGCGCTTCTTCTTGGGTATGGAACAAGCCTAAGGTTTTCGCCAGTTTGCGGTGGTCGCGCTTTTCCGCTTCTTCCAACCGGTGCAAATAGGCTTGCAACTCTTTTTTATCGCCCCAAGCCGTGCCGTAAATGCGTTGCAGCATTTCGTTGTGGGCATCGCCGCGCCAATAAGCCCCGGCAATTTTCATCAATTTAAACGCCGTCAATTTGCCGGTGCTGGGCACATGCGGTCCCCGGCACAAATCGGTGAAGCCGCCTTGCCCGTACAAGGAAAGGGCTTCATTGGCCGGGATCGATTGAATGATCTCGGCTTTGTAGCGTTCGCCTTGGTCTTGGAAGAACGTGACGGCTTCATCCCGGGGTAATACTGTCCGGGTAATCGGCAAATTAGCCGTGGCCAATTGTTGCATCGTGGACTCTATTGCCTCCAAGTCGTCGGGCGTAAACGGCCGGTGGTAGGAAAAGTCATAATAAAAACCGTTTTCAATCACCGGCCCGATAGTCACCTG
>DBNW01000062.1 GCA_002299425.1 Methylococcaceae bacterium UBA662
GCTCATGCAGTTGCACGCCGTTTTCAGTGCTTTTAAACAGCTCAAGCAAATACCAAGACAAGGCTACGTCCAGCACCGCCCAGGCAAAGGCAATACGCAAGGCAGTCGCCGGGGAACGCACGGCAATAATGGCCATTGTGGTCAACAAAGGCACCCCCATTAACGCCGACACTAACGGAAACCCTGCACTTATTGGCTGCATAGTGATCAAAACGCCATTAAAAAAGTCAGGCCAATAAACAACGCCAAATAGCGCGGCCTTAAGATGATGCGTTCCAGCTTATTGGCTAGCCGCCCGAAGCCCCGCCCACGGTGGCTAGATCGGCCTAAGCCCTGCCATAGCAGACGGTTTTCCAGCCACAGAAAGCGTGCCGCCGTCCACACCGTCATATGGCCCAGCAACCCAGCGTCCTTGGCAAGCGGCGGTTGCAAGTGGCTCTCACGGTAAGCGAGCGGTTGCCAATGGTCAAGGCTTAGGGTCGGCATCCCTAGCAGGCGATCGAGTAGCTGAATATCAAAGTAGCTTAGATCTCGGGCCAGGCTGCGAACCGGTTTCAAAAGTGTCCAATCGGTGAATTGCTCCAGCCAAAACCGCTGTAATGCCGCTACAAACAACCAGTTAGGGACTTGTCTTGAGTCATCGACGTCTGCGGAACAAGCCCTAGACCCTTCAGAAAGCGATAAAAATTGCCAACAACGAACAATCGCATGAGCACACAGGTACCATTTTATTAGCGACCAAAAACCCAGACCGCAGGCTAAAAACATCAAACCAATTTGCCCGGAACTGGCATAAACCAAGGCTGTCTTGGGGTCTGCTTGGCTTAGACGTACCAGATGACTGTAAACCGCTGTGGCCAACCCCGTCAGCACCAGCAGCGCTGAAGCGAACAGTGATTGGGCAAACACCGGTTGCAACAGACACAGCAAAAACACCCCCGCATGCCCCATAACCGCGCCATACACCATGGCAGCGGTCGGCGCAGGGCCATCTAAAGCCCGGGCCGACCAGGCGGTGAAGGGCAATTGCGCCGATTTAACTGCCGCAGCCAAGGCAAAGCAAAGACCGATGCCGGTCGCCTGACCTACGCTCAACTCGGTGGCCATAGCCTGCAAAACCGGCCAGTTGACCTGCCCCAGCCAAACCCAGCCCAGACTGATGCCGGCGATGAAACCGGCATCGCCCATGCGGTTGACCAGTAATAGCCGCAGGGCATGGGCGGTGGCGCTCGGGCGCTGGTCGGCGTGATTCAGCAAACCGTACGCACACCACCCTGTAGCCACCCAAGCAATGAAAGTGCCAACCGTGCTGGAAAACAACAACAGGGCCAAAAACGCCGAGCAAAACAGGCTATAACGAAAAAAAAACCGGTGATACCCGGCATTATCCGGCAATAAACCGGTGGCGTTGTGGCCCAAAACAGCCAAAAGCAGGGCGAATACAGTTGTCTGGGCGACTTGAAAACCAGACGTGCTAAAACTGACATGAATGTCCAAGGTATCACAGGTCAGCCACTGGCCGATGCTGAACTGGCCTTGGTTTTTGCCGAAAAGATCGCCAACCAGCAAAGCTAACACCATTAGAAATGACAAGGTAGTCGACCACACCGCCAAATCCGCAGTGACAAGCCTGCCTTTGTCGCCGCCCAACACGCCAAGCACCCCTCCAAGGCCGATGGCAGCCGCAGCCAATACGGGTAACAGCGGGACTAACAATACTAATGCGTCCATCGGACCATTCACCAGGCAAAAAACCGCCAAATTTTACGGCAAGTTGCTCTCTCATGCTGTAAAAACTTCTCGCACGGCCGACCCTCACCCCAAGCCCAGCGTACTTAAGCAAGTCTGCAAACAGGCCAAGGGTATTTTTGTCCAAAAAAAGATATTGTTATACGTTTATATCATTTAAATAGAACTTAAGGCATCGCTTAAGCTATGCTTTAAGCAGGGCTGGACAGCCCGAGCAACAGCCAGGCTGTATCCCGTTATCAAACCCGTTTTCTCAAGGAACACGCCATGAACATAATAAACCTAGCAAAAATCGCACTGTGGGCCGCCGCCCTATCGGCCAGCGTGCCGGTGCTGGCCGATAGGGCGTTGCTCAACGTCTCCTACGACCCCACCCGCGAACTCTACCAAGAATTTAACCAGGCCTTTATCAAAAACTGGAAACAAAAAACCGGCGAAGACGTGCAAATTCAACAATCGCACGGCGGGGCCGGCAAACAGACCCGCGCCGTCATTGACGGCCTAGAGGCCGACGTAGTAACACTGGCTTTGCCTTATGACATTGACCAAATCGCCCAGCGTGCCCACCTGCTCCCGGAAGACTGGCAAAAACGTCTGCCTAACAACAGCATCCCTTACACATCAACCATTGTGTTTTTGGTTCGCAGTGGCAACCCTAAAGGCATCAAAGACTGGGACGATTTGACTAAAGACGGCATAGCCGTCATTACGCCCAACCCCAAGACATCCGGCGGTGCCCGTTACAACTACCTGGCGGCTTGGGCATTCGCTGAGAAAAAATACGGCAGCCCAGAGGCGGCCAAAGACTTTGTCAAGAAACTCTACAAAAACGTGCCGGTGCTGGATTCCGGGGCACGCGGCTCAACCATCACATTCGTGCAGCGCGGTATTGGCGATGTGCTTTTGGCCTGGGAGAACGAAGCATTGCTGTCGATTGAGCAATTAGGTACCAGCAAATTTGAGATTGTGACCCCACCCAGCAGCATTCTAGCGGAAACGCCAGTGGCTGTGATCGACAAAGTCGTCAAAAAGAAAAACACCCAAGACTTAGCCGAAGCCTACCTGAATTATTTGTACACCCCCGTAGGACAAAAACTGGTAGCCAAGCACTTTTACCGCCCGATCAAGCCTGAATTCGCCGACGCTAAAGACTTAGCGCGTTTCCCTAAGCTAAACTTGTTCACCGTCGATAAAGCTTTTGGCGGCTGGCAAAAAACCCAGGCCAACCATTTTGATGACGGCGGCAGTTTCGACCAAATTTACGCACCGTAACCCTTAACATTAGAAGGGGTGCTGTCTTTTCCCCCAGTTAAAGCAACTTAACCGACCCATCCTAATGCCGCAAAGCCACATTTTACCGGGTTTCCGTCCGGCCATCAGTCTGACCCTGTTTTATTTAGCACTGATTGTGTTGATTCCGCTCAGTGCCATGGTGCTGAAAACTTTTCAGCTCAGTTGGGATCAGTTCTTAGCCATTCTCACCAGCCCGCGCGTCATTGCCTCATTCCGGGTCACTTTCGGTTCCGCACTGCTAGCCGCCAGCGTCGCCGGTGTCTTAGGCTTTATCATTGCCTGGACTTTAGTGCGCTACTCGTTTTTTGGCAAACGCATGTTCGACGCCCTAATTGACCTGCCGTTTGCACTGCCGACCGCCGTCGCCGGCATTGTGTTAGCGACCATTTACCAGCCCAGCGGCCTTATCGGTGGGTGGATAATGGCCGTGTTCGGCGTGCAAGTTGCCTACAAGCCGCTAGGCATTGTATTCGCCATGGTTTTTATCGGACTGCCCTTCGTGGTGCGTACTATCGAGCCGGTGCTGCAAGAGTTTGACACTGCCATGGAAGAAGCCGCTGCCAGCCTTGGGGCTAACCGTTGGCAGACCTTCGTCGAGGTGATCCTGCCTAACATCCTGCCCGCTGCCCTAACCGGTTTTGCCTTGGCCTTCGCCCGCAGCGTTGGCGAATACGGCTCTATCATTTTTATCGCTGGCAACATGCCCTATATCTCGGAAATCGTACCGCTGCTGATCATCACCAAACTGGAGCAATACGATTACGCCGGAGCCACCGCTATTGGCTTGGTCATGCTCCTGCTGTCTTTTGTTTTGTTGTTGCTAATTAACCTGTTACAGGGTTGGCTGCGGCGTCGCGGCGGACAACTGTAAGTGTCGTTCGGGGCAACAACGCCGCCGCGTTTTATCAGAAGCCTTAAAACTAACAAAACCACTTTAAAGAATCGATTTTTATGAGTACACCCCACATGATTCGCCGGAAACCGCTGAGCGTGTCCGATCCTACCTGGTTCCGTTATTTATTAATCAGTTTGAGTCTGGCCGTCATCGGCTTATTTTTAGTGTTGCCGTTGTGGACCGTACTGACCGAAGCTTTTGCTAAAGGCTGGGCCAGCTACCGGGACAGCTTGATGCACCCGGATGCGCTGGCTGCAATCCGCTTGACATTACTGACGGCCGCTGTCGCCGTGCCGTTGACTACGGTGTTCGGCATTGCTGCGGCCTGGGCCATTGCCCGTTTTGACTTTACCGGTAAAAACCTGTTAGTGACGTTAATCGACTTGCCGTTTTCGGTGTCGCCGGTAATCGCAGGCCTTATCTATGTGCTGGTGTTCGGTGCCCAAGGCTGGCTGGGGCCGTGGCTGGCAGCGCATGACATAAAAATTATCTTCGCCGTACCCGGCATCATCTTGGCAACCCTGTTTGTGACTTTCCCGTTTGTCGCTAGGGAATTGATACCGCTGATGCAAGAAATTGGCCATGAAGAGGAGGAAGCGGCACTGTCATTGGGTGCCAGCCCCTGGCAGATGTTTTTCAGCATCACCCTACCTAACATTAAATGGGGCCTGCTGTACGGTATTTTGCTCTGCAACGCCCGGGCGATGGGCGAGTTCGGTGCCGTGTCGGTGGTGTCCGGGCATATCAGGGGCTTGACTAACACCTTGCCGCTACACGTTGAAGTGACTTACGATGAATACGATTTTGTCGGATCATTCGCCGGTGCTTCCTTATTGGCGGGTTTAGCTGTCGTCACCTTAGTGACCAAAACATTTTTAGAATGGAAACAAACACAAGACATTAAAACGGCACGGCTAATGTCGGAATGAGTGCGGGTTGTGCTTTGCCGTTTTCATAATGGTCCTACAAGCTTGGCTATCTACTTAACCACGAACGCATTTAACAGGCGATGAGCATAACATTACGCAACATCAAAAAGCAGTTCGGCGATTTTATCGCCTTGAATACCATCAATTTGGAGATACCCGAAGGCGAACTGGTGGCCTTACTAGGGCCCTCCGGTTGCGGCAAGACCACGCTGCTAAGAATTATCGCAGGCCTAGAACAAGCCGACTCCGGGCAAGTGTTCTTACAAGGCGACGAAGTGACCGACCAACCGGTGAAAAGTCGGCAAATCGGCTTTGTTTTCCAGCATTATGCTTTGTTCCGGCATATGACCGTATTCGACAATATCGCTTTCGGCTTACGGGTTAAGCCCAAAGCACAGCGGCCTAGCAAAGCTGAAATCAAAGACAAGGTACACGCCCTTCTGAAATTGGTGCAACTGGACTGGCTGGCCGGTCGTTTCCCCGAACAATTATCCGGCGGCCAGCGCCAACGCATTGCTTTAGCCAGAGCGCTGGCGGTGGAGCCGTCGGTGCTGCTCCTGGACGAACCGTTCGGTGCCTTAGACGCCAGCGTCCGCAAGGATTTACGGCTGTGGCTGCGGCATTTGCACCACGAATTGAACGTGACCAGCATTTTTGTCACCCACGACCAGGAGGAGGCGATGGAGGTCGCCAGCCAAATCGTGGTACTCAACAAAGGCCACATCGAGCAGCAAGGATCGCCCAGCGACATTTACGACCACCCGGCTAACCCCTTTGTGTCGCAGTTCATCGGTCAAACCAACGTCTTTAACTTGGAACAAACCGACACGTTCTGGCTAAAAAATTCCGGCCTGCCGACCCCGCAAACCGGCAGGGTGGCACACGTCAGGCCACACGATATTGAACTGACAAAGGCGGCGAATGGGGCCGCACAAGCGGTGCTCAAGGATTGGCAACAATTAGGCGGTTTAATCCGAGTTGAACTGTTAAAACAAGAAGCGGGTGGGCAGCCTGCCACCATTTTTGCCGAGATGCCGGCCGAACAATTCAGGCAACTCAGCCTGCAAAAAGGCGAAGGGGTAGCGGTGCGAATACGCCATGCTCACTGGTTCCACTGACCGGCTAGCACGGTAGGCAAAAAACAGCTTGCGGCAGGTGCTTAGCCTAGCTTGCCGCACCCAACCCGGCAAGCCGTCTGTATTTGCCACAGGCACTGTCAAAGGCAGCGGTAGTCGTCACTGGCCAATTGCTCGTAATACCGGCCTTGCACCAGCGGAAAGCCTAGGTTTTTGGCGACCTGTGCTTGTTCCGCCTTGTCTACTTGTTGCAAAATAACTTGGCTTCCAGCCATGCCGCCCATCTCTTTCACGCCCTCTAAAAAATAAGGCCAAGCTACTTGCAACGGCAGGTCTATCAAGCCTGAACCTGGCGCGTTGACGCGCAAAAAATCAGGGATGACTTGATAAACCAATTGCGGCAAGTCGTTCGCGGCATAGGAATAGCCGACATCCAAAGCAATTTTGTAACCCCGGCTCTTATAATTGTGCAGTGCTTGCAGGATACGCGGGCGTTCTTGGTGTTGACTGAACAAATGGTTTACGGCCATGGAAATGACAATGTTTTGTGTAGATAAGCCGCATCGCCCTATGACCTCTTCAAAATAGGCACCGTGGTTGGCGGGTACATCTAACACATGCCTGGAGGCGACCTCCAAAAACAACAACGGACTGCGGTGTGCCAGCGGCAAAAAATTTAACATGTGGACAGTCCGCGTCAAGCGGTCCAAGCTAATAACCGATTGGAAATCAGCCGCAGCCGCCTGCCGTTCTGCGTGCAAGGACTGCATGTCGGACGGCGAAACCGACAAGCAGGCGATGTGCCCTATTACCGTTCCCAACCTGTCAGCGGTGTATACCGGGGAGAATACGCTGCTGACTTGGATGGGACCAAACAAGCCATTGACCTGATCGCCTTTTAGTAGAAACGGGCGCAAGTTGGATTTATATTCTTCTTCAAAGCGGTCATTGAATGATTCCGCCAATTGCTGCAATCCCATGTTTGTCTCCTTAGTTGTACAGGTCTGTTATGTTTAACGCGATAGCTTACCTGCCTGTTTGTTTTTATTAAAACAATATAATTAGAATTGGTTATCGAATTATTCGATACACTGCTTGTCGGTGCGAACAGCACGGCTACCAGAGAATACCCGGTGGAAGACACCTTCACCGGGTCGTACCACCCGCCAGCGGCTTACGGCTTAAGTGGCTCAATCAGCCCAGCCATGACCGCTACAATGGTGCTTGGCCAGGGCATCGCTTAAACGGGTTTGGGCTAGGTTCTTCCAGAACATCGGCCATATTGCCTAAACTTGAATAAAAACTGATGTTATCCGCCTGAGGGCTGGGGCGTGCAAAGGGCTCATTTTATGCACCCGAGTTTACAATCCATAGAATCTCAACTGGGCCATTCGCCGCTGACCCAGATTGCTCACCCTGTGTTAAGTCAGCATAAAATTGATCTTTGGCTGAAACGGGACGATTTGTTGCATCCGGTCATAAGCGGCAACAAATGGCGCAAGCTAAAGTACAGCGTGGACCATGCCTTAAGCTTAGGCTGCGATACCTTGGTTAGTATGGGTGGAGCCTATTCTAACCATTTGCATGCGCTGGCCTGCCTCGGCAAAAAGCTGGGTATGCACACCATTGGCTATATCCGTGGGGAACGGTTGCAAAACCTAACCCCCACGCTATCAGATTTGGCAGCCTGGGGCATGGAGCTTAGGTTTATTAGCCGCGCCGATTACCGGACACTGAGATGGCAAGGTTTGCCCGGCAAGTTGCCCGGTCAGTACTGGCTGCCTGAGGGCGGCGCACAGACACTGGCTCTTAAGGGCGTGATGGAAATGGTCGATGAATTGGGTACTGGTTACGACAGTGTGTGCTTGCCGTGCGGCACTGGAGCTACCTTAGCCGGGGTTATCCAAGCGGTACCGAAGCGGGTGTCGGTGTTGGGTTTCGCGGTGTTTAGAAAAGCCGAGTTTTTGTCGGATGATGTCAACCGATGGTTGCGGCGTCCATACAACAATTGGCAAATCGTTCACGACTACTCTTTTGGTGGTTTTGCCAAGACCGGCCCCGAGCTAATGGCCTTTATCGAGTGCTTCCAAGCACTGACCGCAGTCCCCCTAGAGCCGGTTTATACCGGGAAAATGCTATTCGGCTTGTTTGATTGGGTGGCCAAAGGTTATTTTCCGCCGGGGCAGCGCATTGTCGCCGTTCATACCGGCGGCCTGCAAGGCAACCGGGGCTATGGGCATCAGCGAGACCAACACACAGTTAACGCCAATGACCGTTAATGGCTTTTTCCACATGCAAAACCAAACGGATGCCATGGCGCCATTTAGGGACCGCCGTCCCGGCAGTCTCGCGCCAGGCCAGCAACTCATCCAGTGTTCGCTCAGGTGTAGTAAACCGGCCTGTTGTGCGGCTGATGTAGGTCGGGTACAAAATTAACGCACCGGCCACCAATTCATCCAAAGTCAAGCGCCGGGTACGCCGTTCTAAACTGTGGGCATCCTCGGTCAAACCCCATCCGGCGTAGAACGGCAAGCCGTAGCAAACGGTTTTTTTGCCGCGCAGCAAGGCCTCAAACCCCGCCAACGAAGTGATGGTGTGGACCTCATCCACCGAAAGCAATAATTGCGCCATGGATACATCGACGGCGATGTCATCGCACCAGTCGGCCAGTTCGTCGTGGTCGGGGGTGTTTGCCCGCAGGCCCGCTACTACGTCTGGATGGGGTTTGTAAAGAATGAAAGCATTGGGGTTATGCGCCCTGACGGTTTTAAGTAATGCCAGGTTGGTGCGGATATCCAGAGCACCTAAGGCAATGGAGGCATCCGCTTCTACTTGGCCGGGCACTAAAATGACCCGCTGTAGGTTTTTAGGTCGCCGCCATTCGCCGGTGCCAATGTTGTATTTGGTAAGCCCCTCCGCCACTAACCGGGCCCGAAGCGAGGCCGCCCGATCAAGCAATTCCTGGTCAAACGCACGGTGTTGCAGAATATGTTCAAGGTCTGAGGGACGGCTGGCATCGTAGTAAATGCCCCGGCTATCCATGGCCCATGACAACGGCTCTACCATGTCGGCCCCCAAGCCTACCGAGCGGATAAAGCCGTCTTCAAGCTGGACAACATTTGCAGAGTCATGGCTTATTAAGGCAGGTTCGGCAGCCTCGCACCGCCACACCGCCAGCATGGGGTGCGCGGGCATGGCGTTAAGGTCGCGGTCAAAAAACACGTGGCTGCCTTGAAAAAAGCGGCGCACGGTGGGTCTTTTATAGCGCGATTTGTAGGCGGAAAAACCGATGGCATCGACCACCTGCGGAAAACGCTCGCGCATTTTTCGTTGCAAGCCCAGCCAGGCTACAACCCGCTCGGCTTCGCAACGCTGGCCGGTTTCAGGGTCAATGTAGCGGGGGTAAGCCAGCAAAGCGGCGTAGACTAAGTTTTCCAGAGCCACCGGATAACGTCGGCTGGGTGCGGCCAGCTCGTCTTGAGTCAGTCCCCAGCCGGCGTAAAAAGGCATCCCGAAAGTTCGTACCGGTTTGCCCCATAACAATCCCTCAAAACCGATTTGTGAGGTGACGCAGTAGATTGCCCGGGCGTGTTGCAGCAGGGATACCGGGTGTAAGGCCTCGCTGATGATGTGGACACGGGGGTTGCCGGCTAAAGCCGCTAAGTCGAAATGGCCGCGCTTGCGGTTGCTGATGACGCCAGGGTGAATTTTCAGCAACACCGTGCAATCAGGGTTTTCCAGCAGCGCCGCCGCTAACATGCGGTCAAAGTTGGCTTGTGCCGCCATGCCATAGTGGATGGAAAGATCCCCTTCAACTTGGTCGGCCACCAGCACATAACGTTCGGGCAAGGGGCGGGTGTACTCGCGGGCATGGTTGTACTTGGACACTCGAGCCTGGCACCAGGCTGCGCGTATGTGTTGCGCCCTGAGGCATTGCTGAGTCGTCAGCGGCTGGGCAACCCAGCGTTCAAATTGCGAGGGCATTAAGGCATCGTAATAAATGCCTAGGTCATCGACCACAATGGACAGCACGGGTTCGTCGGCACCTAAGCCTACGGAACGCAAAAAACCATCCTCCAAGCTGATAAGCGCTAAGCCGCAGTAATCGGCGAATTTTGCTGCAACCAGGGCACTGGGTTTGCGGCCCCAGCCAATTACGGCTTTGGCCGGACCAACCCATGCTTTGCGGGGATGCCACGGTACAACCGGCGTACCCAATAAGGTTTCCAATCCGGCCAGCTTTAAAATGCCCCCGGTGACTGCGATGTAGGGGGCGTGGTTGTCAAAATTCCCAGCCAAATTGCCCATGGTTTAGTCCTCACGCCAATGCTGGTTAAAAAAACACGACTGTTCCTGTCAACACGGCCATTTCGGCATGGATTGCCGCAGTCTTCAGGCCGTCAATCCAAGCCACAAGAATGTGCGCTATTTTAACGCACTTAAATTTAACCACTGCTTGTCAATAAACACGGCTTACGGATCCGTTTAGCGGAAAACTCGGTCTGTCAGCAGGCCCAACAGGTATTGGCCGTAGCCATTTTTAATCAAGGCTTGGGCAAGCTGTTCCAGTTGCAGGTCGTTGATATAGCCTTTGCGGTAGGCGATTTCTTCCGGGCAAGCAACTTTCAACCCCTGTCTGTGCTCGATGGTTTCAATGAAGTTACCGGCCTCGATCAGGCTCTCATGGGTGCCGGTGTCCAGCCAGGCATAACCCCGGCCCATGATTTCCACGGACAGCTTGCCCCGCTCCAGATAGATGCGGTTCACATCGGTGATTTCCAGCTCGCCTCGTGCCGAGGGTTTTAGATGGCAGGCGATGTCAATCACGTCGTGGTCGTAAAAATACAAGCCGGTCACGGCGTAATGGGATTTCGGTTGCGCCGGTTTTTCTTCCAACGAAGTGGCCCGGCCATCCTCGTTAAAAGCCACCACGCCGTAGCGTTCCGGGTCGTGGACATGGTAGGCGAACACGGTGGCACCCTCTGTCCTGTCGCTGGCTTTGTCCAGTTGCGCGTTCAGGTCATGGCCGTAGAAAATGTTATCGCCCAACACCAAGGCACTAGGATGGTTGCCGACAAAATTCTTGCCAATAATGAACGCCTGCGCTAAGCCATCGGGGCTGGGTTGCACGGCGTACTGGAAGTTAATGCCCCAGTCGCTGCCGTCGCCCAGCAATTGTTGGAAACGGGGGGTGTCTTGCGGCGTTGAAATGATCAAAATATCGCGTATGCCTGCCAGCATTAGGGTGGACAGCGGATAGTAAATCATCGGCTTGTCGTAAATGGGCAGCAATTGCTTGGACACCACTTTGGTGACCGGGTACAAACGCGTGCCGGAACCGCCGGCCAAAATGATGCCGCGTCGGGCTGGCGATGAACGCAGCGGCGTGCTGTCTGGGGTAGAAGTAGAAGTTGTCATGATAAGCCTGTTATTTGCCGAGAAATTCGCTGAGCATTCGGACAACGCCCGCTTGCCACGGGGGCAGGGACAGGGAAAACGTCTGTTCCAGTTTGTCAACGGACAGACGGGAATTAGCGGGCCGTTTTGCCGGCGTAGGGTAGGCCGAGGTGGGTATAGGCCCGACGGCGGCGGGTGCAACCTTGAGCGCTAAGCCGTGGTCGCAGGCAAATTGCAACACCAGGCGGGCATAGTCATACCAAGAGGTCTCGCCGTTGGCGACCAGATGGTATAAACCGCTGACCTGAGGGGTTTGCAGGGCTTGGCGGATGGCATGGGCGGTGACATCGGCAATCAACTCGGCCCCGGTGGGGGCGCCGATTTGGTCGTTGATGACGTTCAAACTGTCGCGCTCTTGTGCCAAACGCAACATAGTCTTGGCGAAATTGTGGCCACGAGCGGCATAGACCCAGCTGGTGCGGAAAATAAGATGCCGGCAACCGGATTGTTGGATCAAACGCTCGCCTTCCAGCTTGGTCTTGCCATAGACACTTAGCGGCCCGGTGGGGTCGGTTTCTGCCCTAGGCCTGTCGCCGCTGCCATCGAATACATAATCGGTGGAATAGTGCACCAGCCAGGCTCCTGAGTCAGCCGCCGCTCGCGCCAGAACTTCACAGGCTTGGGCATTGAGGGTGTGGGCCAGCTCCGGCTCGCTTTCGGCCTTATCGACGGCCGTGTGGGCCGCCGCGTTGACGATGACATCGGGTTTTAGTTTGCCTACGGTGTCCGCTAGGCCTTGCAAGTCGGATAAATCGCCGCATAAGCCGTCCACAGCATGCCGGTCCAATGCGGTCAATGCACCGAACGGCGCCAACGCCCGTTGCAATTCCCAGCCTACTTGCCCGTTTTTTCCCAGTAATAGAATTTTCATTGGCCACGCCCTGCGTAGTTCTTTTCTACCCAATCGCGGTAGGCACCGGATTGAACATGCTCAACCCATTGCGCGTTGTCCAAATACCAGCCGATGGTTTTACGGATGCCGGTTTGGAAAGTTTCTGCCGGTTTCCAGCCCAGTTCCCGTTCAATTTTGCCCGCATCGATGGCATAACGGCGGTCATGGCCGGGCCGGTCGGTGACAAAGGTGATTTGTTCCCGGTAGGACTGACCGTCGGTACGCGGGCGGGCTTCATCTAGCAGGTCGCAAAGGGTGTGGACAATATCCAGATTGGCCATTTCGTTCCAACCGCCGATGTTGTAGGTTTCGCCCACTCTGCCCGCTTCCAGCACGCGGCGGATGCCGAGGCAATGGTCCGTCACATACAGCCAATCGCGGATTTGCTGGCCATCGCCATAAACCGGCAAGTTTTTGCCCGCTAAGGCATTGGCGATGATTAACGGGATCAGCTTTTCTGGGAATTGGTAAGGGCCGTAGTTATTGGAACAATTAGTGGTCAAAACAGGCAGGCCGTAAGTATGATGATAAGCCCGCACCAAATGGTCGCTGGCGGCCTTGCTGGCGGAATACGGGCTGTTCGGTTCATAGGGGTTGGTTTCGCGGAAGGCCGGGTCGTCTTTTTTCAAGGAGCCATACACTTCATCGGTGGAGACATGCAGGAACCGGAAAGGGGCCTTGTCTGTTTCAGACAAGCCATTCCAATACAGGCGCGACGCTTCCAGCAAGCGGAACGTGCCCACGATATTGGTTTGGATAAAATCTTCCGGGGCATGGATGGAGCGGTCCACATGCGATTCGGCGGCAAAATTGATGATGGCGCGCGGTCGGTGCTGGACTAGCAAGCTATCGACCAAGGTCGAATCGCCGATATTGCCCTGGACAAAAATATGGCGCTTGTCACCAGCCAACGAAGCCAGATTCTCCCTATTGCCGGCATAAGTCAATAAATCCAGATTAACCACAGTTTCATCAGACTGCGCCAGCCAATCCAGAACGAAATTGGCACCAATAAAACCGGCGCCGCCGGTGACAAGAATCGTGTTATTCATTTAATAACTCGCTGCTTAAAAGTTGGGAAAAAGTTCTAGTGGAAAATCGGCCAGTTTTATACCTTCAGCATCTTTAGCCGAGAGTTCCGGATTTTCAACCGGCCAAGGGATACTCAAGTCGGGATCGTTCCAAATGACGCAGCCTTCGCCCTGGGGGTTGTATTTATCCGTGCATTTGTAGGCAAACAACGCCGTATCGGAAGTAACGCAAAAACCGTGGGCGAAACCGGCCGGCACGAAGAATTGCCGTTTGTTCTCAGAGGACAGCACCACGCTGGTCCATTGCCCGAACGTGGGCGACCCTACCCTGATATCGACGGCCACATCAAACACTTCGCCTTGCAGCACATAAACCAGCTTGCCTTGGGGGTTAATGCGTTGGAAATGCAGGCCGCGCAACACGCCTTTTCTTGAGAAGGACAAGTTGTCTTGGACAAAACCGTCTTGAGTGACACCCTCGGCATAGCGCTCTTGGTTCCAGGTTTCCATAAAAAAGCCCCGCTCATCGCCAAACACTTTGGGCTCGATAATCACCACTCCCGGCAATTTGGTTTGAATAATGTGCATAAATTCTCCTGTTTTTATTGAGATTATTAAGCTTTGGCGTCAATTCAGCAAGACTCTAGCACCGAGTG
>DBNW01000052.1 GCA_002299425.1 Methylococcaceae bacterium UBA662
GTCGTAGCTTCGATTATTGAGTAAGTTGTTTTTGTAAAATGTGCATCAAATGCGTCAACGTCCCTTGCGATTTTTTTCTGAATTAGGTCAGTAGTTCAATTGGTAGAGCAGCGGTCTCCAAAACCGCAAGTTGGGGGTTCGAGTCCCTCCTGGCCTGCCATTCAGAGTAGTCGTCAAAAAATCACTCATGAAATCATTAAATTTAATGGACAATCAAGAAGAAGCAAAATTATCGGTTTTTGATGTCGTCAAGCTGTTTTTTTCTGGTGCTTTTTTAATTGCCGGTCTATTTGCTTTTTACTTCTTCTCTGATTTCCCCTTGTTGTATAGGGTTTTGGGGTTAGTGGTAGTTTTGGTTGTTATTTTATTGTTGTTTTTTAATACCCGGCTGGGTAGATCTTTGTGGGCTTTTTTCAAAGAGTCCAAGCAAGAAGTTAGAAAAATTGTCTGGCCAACACGAGATGAGACGGTTAAGACGACGTTGCTGGTGTTCGCCATGGTGTTTGTGGTGGGAATTTTTCTATGGTTGTTAGATATGCTGTTGTTTTGGGGCGTGCGGATTTTAACTGGGCAAGGGTAAGGTTATGGCACTTCGTTGGTATGTTGTCCATGCTTACTCAAATTTTGAAAATAAAGTCAAGCAAGCATTGGAAGAGCGGATAAAGCGCGAGGGTTTGAGCCAGTATTTTGGAAAAATACTGGTTCCGACTGAAGAAGTGCTGGAAATGAAGATGGGGCAGCAAAGGAAGTCTGACAGAAAGTTTTTCCCCGGTTATGTTTTGGTTCAGATGGAGTTGACTGATGAAACCTGGCATTTAGTAAAAGAAGTCCCTAAAGTTTTAGGATTTATTGGCGGTACCTCGGATCGTCCGGCCCCTATATCCGAAAAAGAAGCCCTGTCTATCCTGAACAGGGTGGAGGAAGGTGTCAACAAACCTAGGCCAAAAATATTATTTGAGGCAGGTGAAGTTTTGAGGGTTACAGACGGGCCCTTCAAGGATTTCAACGGCGTGGTTGAAGAAGTTAATTACGAAAAAAATAAGTTGAAAATTTCGGTTTTGATATTTGGCCGCTCCACCTCGGTAGAACTTGGCTTTTCACAAGTAGAAAAAGCCTAAGTGAAAAATAAGTCGGTCACTATGACATCCCTGTCTTCGAGTTAGACAGGGATTTTGTTTCTTTGGGGAGCAGAAATGCGCTAACACCCGCAATGGAGGAAAAATGGCAAAAAAAATTTCCGCTTACATAAAACTGCAAGTAAAAGCAGGTGAGGCTAACCCGAGTCCACCCATCGGTCCGGCTTTAGGTCAGCGTGGTGTGAACATTATGGAGTTTTGTAAGGCATTTAATGCAAAAACTCAAGATGTTGAAAAAGGCCTGCCTTTGCCTGTGGTTATAACAGTGTACAGCGACCGCAGTTTTACGTTTATAACAAAAACTCCGCCGGCTTCCGTCTTACTTAAGAAAGCAGTGGGCATAAAAAGCGGCAGCAGCAACCCGAATACAAAAAAAGTAGGCACTATCACTCGCGAGCAATTAGAAGACATTGCCAAAATCAAAATGGAAGATTTGAATGCTGCCGATTTGGAAGCAGCGGTAAAAACAATTGCGGGCAGTGCCCGCAGCATAGGATTGACTGTGGAGGGCCTGTAAGTGGCAAAGCTATCAAAAAAAGCCAAGTTAATCAGAGAAAAAGTCAGCAGAGCCAAGCAATACCATTTGTCTGAGGCGGTTAAGTTATTGAAGGAGTTTGGTACTGCGACATTTAATGAAGCTGTGGATGTCAGTGTCAATTTAGGTGTTGACCCGCGCAAATCAGACCAAAACGTGCGCGGAGCTACAGTGTTGCCGCACGGTACCGGAAAAGTAGTGAGGGTAGCTGTCTTTGCCCAAGGGGCGAATGCCAGTGCCGCAAAAGAAGCGGGTGCTGATATTGTTGGCATGGAGGATCTGGCCGACTTAGTGAAGCAGGGTCAGATGAATTTTGATGTGGTGATCGCATCGCCGGATGCCATGCGCGTAGTTGGCCAGCTTGGCCAGATTTTAGGGCCAAGAGGGCTAATGCCGAATCCCAAAGTGGGTACGGTGACAGCGGATGTGGTGACGGCCATAAAAAACGCTAAATCGGGCCAAGTTAGGTACCGTACAGATAAGTCTGGCATTATTCATTGCACGCTAGGCAAACTAAACTTTGAGGAATCAGCAATCCAAGGAAATCTTGAAGCCTTGGTTGCCGATTTAAAAAAGGCCAAACCAGCCACATCCAAAGGTATTTACATAAAAAAAATAACCTTGTCCTCCACTATGGGGCCAGGTTTGTGGTTGGATGTTAGCAGTTTTTCGGTTTAGAGCTTCAGCTGCAAGACAAGCTTTGGGTTGCCGTTTTTAGCGGTGACCGTCAAAGACCGCAGGTGTCCTAGGGCTTAATTTCCTGCGTAGACGGTTTTCCAGACCCTTTAACTAGGTAGAGGAACCGTAAGGTGCGCCCGTTAGGGTGTGTTTCATTCTTGCTGGCGAAAGCCAGGAATAAATTGGAGATAACACTGTGGCACTAAATTTAGATGGCAAAAAAGCCGTCGTAGAAGAAGTTGCTGCAATTGCTGCTAAGGCTCATTCGGCGGTCGCTGCTGAATACCGAGGCATGACAGTTACCGAGCTGACCGCGTTACGCAAAACGGCAAGGGAAACTGGCGTGTACCTAAGGGTGGTAAAAAACTCATTGGCTAAGCGTGCCATCGCTGGGACCGCATTTGAATGCATGCAAGCAGGTCTAGTAGGCCCGTTGTTGTTGGCATTTGCAATGGAAGATCCTGGTTGTGCGGCTCGCCTGATCGGTAATTTTGCCAAAAACCACGATAAATTAATTCCTAAAGTGGTGGCGATTGGCGGCCAGGTTTATGGACCAGCCGAGTTAGGCCGTCTTGCCAGCCTGCCTACCCGCGATCAGGCTATTAGCCTGGTAATGGCTGTCATGAAAGCACCCATTGAAAAATTTGTCCGTACTTTGGCAGAGCCGCACGCAAAACTGGTGCGGACGGTGGCAGCAATTAAAGAACAGAAAGAAGCGGCGTAAGCTTTTTACAGTTAAAACCTACTTGATTAAAGGAAAAAAATGGCGATTTCAAAAGAAGACATATTAGAAACGATTGCTAATATGACCGTGATGGATGTTGTTGAATTGATTTCAGCGATGGAAGAAAAATTTGGCGTATCTGCGGCAGCGGTCGCAGTAGCGGCAGCCCCCGCCGCCGCTGCTGCTGCCCCGGTTGAGGAACAAACCGAATTCAACGTTGTGCTAACCAGCTTTGGTGAAAACAAAGTTTCTGTTATTAAAGCAGTACGCAGCATCACTGGCTTGGGTTTGAAGGAGGCAAAAGATGCGGTTGAAGGCGTTCCTACCGTGTTGAAAGAAGGTATTCCTAAAGCAGAAGCCGAGAGCATAAAAAAGCAATTGACCGACGCAGGGGCTACGGCCGATATCAAATAATTCCCTGCCATTGTCCTCTGGGCTTTAAGCCCGATACCTACGGCTGGTGACAAACGTCACCGGCCTATTACTGTTTATAACGCCTGAACAGTAACGCCACTCACGACCGAAAAGCTTGGAAACGATATGTCCTACTCTTTTACCGAAAAAAAGCGCATTCGAAACAACTTTGGCAAAAGTACAGAAGTGCTGGAAGTGCCGTATCTATTGGCCACCCAAATTAATTCTTATGCCAACTTTTTACAACTAGGCATTGCTGCCGATAAAAGGGCGGATATTGGGCTGCATGCGGCATTTTCCAGCGTGTTTCCCATTGAGAGTCATTCTGGGTATGCGGTGCTTGAATATGTGAAATACCGTTTAGGAGAGCCTGTTTTTGATGTCCGGGAATGCCAGCAGCGGGGGGCTACTTTTGCCGCACCTTTGAGGGTTTTGGTGCGCTTGGTAATTTATGACAAGGAAGCGCCCGCCACTACTAAATTGGTTAAAGATATTCGCGAGCAAGAAGTTTATATGGGCGAGTTGCCCTTGATGACAGAAAATGGCACGTTTGTTATCAACGGTACGGAGCGGGTCATTGTCTCTCAGTTACACCGCTCTCCGGGCGTGTTTTTTGACCATGACAAAGGCAAGACCCATTCTTCTGGAAAACTGCTTTTCAATGCCAGGGTTATTCCTTACCGGGGGTCTTGGCTGGACTTTGAATTCGATCATAAAGATTGTGTTTATGTCAGGATAGACAGGCGGAGAAAAATCCCTGCGACAATTTTGTTGCGATCTTTAGGTTTTGATAATGAAGCAATGATAGCCCTGTTCTATGAAACCAACACCTTCATTCTGAAGGCTGAAAAGTGGTTTCTGCAAATGGTCCCTGACCGTCTGCGTGGTGAAGTTGCAGCATTTGATATCAAGCACGGCGGCACTGTTCTGGTTGAAGAGGGGCGTCGTATCACGGCTAAGCATGTGCGCGATATGGTCAAAGTGGGCTTGACCGAAATTGAAGTGCCGAAAAATTATTTAAACGGCAAAATACTGAGCCACAACTTGGTAGACCGGACCACAGGTGAGCTGTTTGCCAAAGTCAACGATGAAGTGACAGAGTCCGTTATAGACCGCTGTGCTGGAGCAGGGATAACTCAAATTGATACCCTTTATGTAAACGATCTTGATCGCGGGCCTTATATTTCCAACGCTATGCGCATGGATGTAACCGCCAACCAAATGGAAGCCCTGGTTGAAATTTACCGCATGATGCGCCCTGGCGAACCGCCTACCAAAGAGTCCGCTGAAAACTTGTTCCAAAACTTGTTTTTTACTGAGGAACGCTACGATTTGTCGGTTGTTGGTAGGATGAAGTTTAACCGGAGGCTGGGTCGCGAGCAGGTAACGGGCACAGGTACTTTGACGAAACAAGACATCATCGACGTGTTGAAAGAACTGATTAATATCAGGAACGGCAACGGCAATGTCGATGACATTGATCATTTGGGCAACAGGCGGGTGCGATCTGTCGGTGAAATGGTAGAAAACCAATTTCGTGTGGGTTTAGTAAGGGTAGAGCGCGCCGTTAAAGAACGCCTCACCTTGGCCGACTCGGAGGGTTTGATGCCACAAGAAATTATCAATGCCAAGCCGGTTTCTGCTGCCGTGAAAGAGTTTTTTGGTTCCAGCCAATTGTCCCAGTTCATGGATCAAAATAACCCGTTGTCACAAGTTACCCACAAACGCCGTGTTTCGGCCTTAGGGCCGGGTGGTTTGGCGCGCGAGCGTGCAGGGTTTGAGGTCCGGGACGTGCATGCCACGCATTACGGCAGGGTGTGTCCAATTGAAACGCCTGAGGGACCGAACATTGGTTTGATCAATTCGTTGTCTGTTTACGCTAGAACCAACAGTTACGGTTTTTTAGAGACGCCGTACCGGAAAGTTATCGACGGTTTCGTGACCGACAAAGTTGATTATCTTTCGGCCATTGAAGAGGGTGAGTACGTTATTGCTCAAGCCAGCGTGCCGGTGGATGAACAGGGCCGCTTGGTGGAGGGCTTGGTATCGTGCCGGCATAAAGACGAGTTTACCTTGGCGATGTCCGAAACCGTGCAATACATGGACGTATCGTCAAAACAAATTGTTTCAGTTGCCGCCTCGATCATTCCATTCCTGGAACATGATGATGCCAATCGGGCGTTGATGGGTTCCAACATGCAGCGTCAGGCGGTGCCTATCTTGCGGGCTGAAAAACCCTTGGTAGGAACGGGTATGGAGCGGACGGTCGCAAAAGACTCAGGGGTAGCTGTGGTGGCCCGCCGGGGCGGGCGCATTGAGATGGTCGATGCCGCTAGGATCGTCGTGCGTGTCAATGATTCCGAAACCGAGACGGGTGTGCCGGGCGTCGATATTTATAACCTGACCAAATATACCCGCTCCAACCAGAACACCTGCATTAACCAAAAACCCCTAGTGAAACCGGGCGATAGCGTCAACAAAGGCGATATTCTAGCGGATGGGCCGTCAACTGACATGGGCGAGTTGGCCCTAGGCCAAAACATGTTGGTCGCCTTCATGCCTTGGAATGGGTACAACTTTGAGGATTCCATCTTGGTTTCCGAACGCGTGGTCAGAGAAGACCGCTTTACCACCATCCACATCGAAGAAAAAACCTGCGTCGCCCGGGATACCAAGCACAGTCCAGAAGAAATTACTGCCGACATCCCCAATGTCAGCGAGGAAGCACTGTCCAAGCTCGATGAATCAGGGATTGTCTATGTGGGTGCCGAAGTCAAAGGTGGGGATATTTTGGTGGGTAAAGTGACCCCAAAAGGGGAAACCCAGTTGACCCCTGAAGAAAAATTGTTGCGCGCTATCTTCGGTGAAAAAGCAGCGGATGTGAAAGACACGTCATTAAGGGTTCCCAGCAGTATTGAAGGGACGGTAATTGATGTGCAGATTTTTACCCGAGACGGGGTGAAAAAAGACAAGCGGGCTTTGGACATAGAGCAAGAGGAAATCAGGCGTTACCGGAAAGATTTAGACGATCAGTTGAAAATCCTAGAAGGTGATATTTATGACCGGGTAGCACGGCTATTGATAGGGAAAAAAGCGTATTCCGCGCCCGGGCAAGTAAAGTCAGGCACAGAAATCACCGAAAGCTATTTAAACGGAATAAAGCGTTCGGATTGGTTGAAAATCAAGATGGAAGATGAAGAAGTTAATTTTCAACTCGAAGCTGTTGTTATTCAAATCGAACAGCAGCGCAAAGAATTCGACGAGAAGTTTGAGGTTAAGTGTAAAAAAATTGCCATGGGCGATGATTTGGCACCCGGTGTGCTGAAAATGGTGAAGGTCTACCTGGCGGTAAAACGCAGAATACAGCCGGGCGATAAAATGGCCGGTCGGCATGGCAATAAAGGGGTTATTTCCATGATCAGGCCGATTGAAGACATGCCGTATACCGCAGACGGCAATCCTGTTGATATTGTCCTGAATCCGTTAGGCGTTCCTTCGCGTATGAACGTAGGCCAAGTTTTGGAAACCCACTTAGGCTGGGCGGCCAAAGGTTTGGGTATCAAAATTGGCAAAATGCTGGAGGCCAGAGCGAAAATTGTTGAAATCAGGATCTTTCTTGACAAAATCTACAACGGCAGCGGCCGCAAAGAAAACCTGGATTCTTTAACGGATGCTGAAATTCTTGAATTGTCTGCCAATCTAGTGGCCGGGGTACCCATGGCCACGCCAGTGTTTGACGGTGCCAGCGAAGAAGACATCAGGACTATGCTGCGTTTGGCCGATTTGCCTGAGCACGGGCAAACCCGGTTATACGACGGCCTGACCGGTGAACCATTTGAGCGTGAGGTCACGGTTGGGTACATGTACATGCTGAAATTAAACCATTTAGTCGACGACAAAATGCACGCCCGCTCTACGGGACCGTACAGTCTGGTCACCCAACAGCCCTTAGGCGGAAAAGCCCAGTTTGGCGGCCAGCGTTTTGGCGAAATGGAAGTGTGGGCACTTGAGGCTTACGGTGCCGCCTACACCTTGCAGGAAATGCTGACGGTGAAATCCGATGACGTGTCCGGTAGAACCCGGATGTACAAGAGTATCGTTGACGGCGACCATAAAATGGAAGCTGGCATGCCGGAGTCTTTTAACGTGCTAATTAAAGAAATCCGTTCTTTAGCCGTTAACATAGAACTGCAACGGGATTAAGCGCAGGCGTCTTTATGCTGAGGACAGCGTAGTAACTTACTGTCCTGGCGGGTGCGGCCTGTAATTAGACTTCAGAAAAGAGGGCAAGCTGTTGAAAGATTTGATGAATTTTTTAAAACGTCAAGGCCGGGCAGATGATTTTGATGGCATCAGCATTGGTTTGGCATCACCTGACATAATTCGCTCATGGTCATACGGCGAGGTCAAGAAGCCTGAAACCATCAATTACCGCACCTTTAAGCCAGAGCGTGACGGGCTATTTTGCGCCAAAATTTTTGGCCCGGTCAGCGATTACGAATGTTTGTGCGGGAAATACAAACGCTTGAAACACCGTGGTGTGATATGCGAAAAATGTGGCGTTGAAGTGACGCTGTCAAAAGTCCGTCGCGAACGCATGGGGCATATCGAATTGGCCAGCCCGGTCGCCCATATTTGGTTTTTAAAGTCGTTGCCGTCACGAATCGCACTGTTACTCGATATGACACTGCGTGAAATAGAACGGGTGTTGTATTTTGAATCTTTTGTTGTGCTGGATTCGGGTATGACCCCTTTGAATAAGGGGCAATTGCTGACCGATGATGAGTATTTAGAGGCCGTTGAAACACACGGCGACGATTTTGTCGCGAAAATGGGTGCTGAGGCCATCTACGATTTACTCAAGGCCATCGACTTAAAAGAGCAGGTTGAACTGCTGCGGGAAGAAATCAACGCGACCAGTTCAGAAACCAAGCTGAAAAAATACACCAAGCGGCTGAAAGTGATGGACGCTTTGTTGAGCTCTAAAAACCGTCCTGAATGGATGGTATTGCGGGTTTTGCCGGTGTTGCCGCCGGAACTGCGTCCGCTGGTGCCATTGGATGGGGGGCGTTTTGCCACCTCCGATCTTAACGATTTGTACCGGCGCGTCATCAACCGGAACAACCGACTAAACCGCTTATTGGATCTTAATGCCCCCGATATCATCGTCCGCAATGAAAAACGCATGTTGCAGGAATCAGTCGACGCCTTGTTGGACAACGGTCGGCGCGGCCGGGCAATAACCGGCACCAACAGAAGACCGCTAAAGTCTTTGGCCGACATGATTAAGGGCAAGCAAGGGCGGTTCAGGCAAAATTTATTGGGCAAACGAGTTGATTATTCTGGCCGTTCGGTAATTGTGGTGGGTCCATCACTCAGGTTGCACCAGTGTGGACTGCCCAAAAAAATGGCTTTGGAGTTGTTTAAGCCTTTTATTTTCAGCAAGTTGCAGTTAAAAGGCATTGCCACCACCATTAAAGCCGCCAAAAAAATGGTTGAGCGGGAAGACGCTGAAGTATGGGACATACTGGAAGAAGTCATCCGGGAACACCCGATACTGCTGAACCGGGCTCCTACCTTGCACCGGCTGGGTATACAGGCGTTTGAGCCGACCTTGATTGAGGGTAAGGCCATACAGTTGCATCCGTTGGTTTGCAGTGCCTTTAACGCCGACTTTGACGGCGATCAAATGGCGGTGCACATTCCTTTGTCCATCGAAGCGCAGTTGGAAGCCAGAACATTGATGATGGCCAGCAACAACATTTTGTCGCCAGCGAATGGCGAGCCGGTGATCAATCCTTCGCAAGACGTGGTTTTAGGTCTCTATTACATCAGCCGGGAAAAAGTCAACGCCAGGGGCAATGGTGCCATATTTGGTGACGTGGCCGCCGTTCACCAGGCCCTGCATGCAAAAACGGTTGAGTTGCAAACGAAAATCAAGCTTCGGGTGACAGAAAAAATTGACAACGGTGAGGGCGAGATTGCAGAAAAAACCCATCGCATTGATACCACAGTAGGCCGTGCCTTGATTTGGGAGATTGTTCCCGCGCAGATACCGTACCGGCTGGTCAACTGCGATATGACCAAGAAAAATATATCGCGCCTGATCAATTACAGCTACCGCTACCTAGGCAACAAAGATACGGTGATATTGGCAGACCAACTGATGTATTTGGGATTCCGTTATGCCACGATTTCTGGGGTGTCGTTCGGTATTGAAGACATGGCCATACCGGCCAAAAAAGCGGGCATTATCGAGGCTGCCGAAGCCGAAGTGAACGAAATTCAAAGACAGTATGCTTCGGGTTTAGTGACCGATGGCGAACGTTACAACAAGGTGGTCGACATCTGGTCACATGCCAACGACCAGGTGGCCAAAGTGATGATGGAAGGCCTAGGCGAAGAGGTAGTCGTCGATGCTGAGGGCAATACAGTCAAACAAAAAACGTTCAACTCTATTTTTATGATGGCTGAATCAGGCGCACGGGGTTCAGCGGCGCAAATACGCCAATTGGCGGGTATGCGTGGTTTGATGGCCAAGCCTGACGGTTCCATTATCGAAACGCCTATTACGGCCAATTTCAGGGAAGGTTTGGATGTGTTGCAGTATTTTATTTCAACTCACGGTGCCCGCAAAGGCTTGGCTGACACGGCGTTAAAAACGGCCAACTCAGGCTATCTAACCCGAAGGTTGGTCGATGTGGCCCAGGATTTGGTCATCACCGGCAACGATTGCGGTACCGTGAACGGCTTGATAATGTCCCCCATTATCGAAGGCGGTGACGTGGTGGAGGCTTTGTCTGAGCGCGTTCTAGGTCGGGTAGTGGCGGCGGATGTATTGGACGTCACAGAAAAAAGAGTGGTTGTCCCAGCGGGTACCTTGCTGAATGAGCATTGGGTAGCGGTGCTTGACCAAGAAAGCATTGATCAAGTGTTGGTGCGTTCTGTCATTACTTGCGAAAACAAGCAAGGCGTTTGTGCGGCGTGTTACGGCCGCGACCTTGGTCGGGGCAATCTGGTCAATATCGGTGAGGCTGTCGGTGTAATTGCTGCGCAATCCATCGGTGAGCCCGGCACCCAATTGACCATGCGTACTTTCCATATCGGCGGTGCTGCCTCTAGGTCGGCCGCTATCAGCAATGTACAGGTCAAATCGGCAGGAACGGTACGATTAAACAATCTCAAGTCTGTCAGTAATAGAGAGGGCAATCTGGTTGCTGTTTCTCGCTCAGGCGAGGTTGGTGTGGTGGATGAATACGGCCGTGAACGCGAGCGCTATAAAATTCCTTACGGTGCTGTGTTGTCTGTCCAAGATGGGAGCAAAATCAATGCTGGCGATATTGTGGTGAATTGGGATCCTTTCACCCATCCGGTTATCACCGAGGTGGATGGCAGGGTGCAGTTGGTCGATTTCGTTGATGGCATCACTGTTCAAAAGCAATCCGACGAAGTAACCGGATTGAGTTCTCTGGTGGTGACAGACCCTAAGCAGCGTGGCGGAGTAGGCAAGGAAATGCGGCCTATGGTTAAGCTGCTAGGTCATGACGGCGAGCCTATTTACTTGCCCGGAAAAGATATTGCCGCCCAATACTTTTTGCCTTCTGGTGCTATCGTCAGTATCAAAGATGGCGGCGAAGTGCGGGTAGGGGACGTGTTGGCAAGAATCCCCCAAGAATCGAGTAAGACAAGGGATATCACCGGCGGTTTGCCAAGAGTTGCGGATTTGTTTGAGGCTCGCAAAACAAAAGACCCGGCCATTCTTGCAGAAACCAGTGGTACGGTCTCCTTTGGCAAAGAAACCAAAGGCAAGCAAAGGCTCATTATAAACAGCACTAATGGCGAGCAAATTGAAACTTTGGTGCCAAAATGGCGGCATATCACCGTTTTTGAGGGCGAGTCCGTACAAAAAGGCGAAACCATAGCGGAAGGCGAATTAACTCCCCATGACATATTGCGGCTGCGTGGTATTGAAGAATTAGCCAATTATCTGGTCAAAGAAATCCAAGACGTATACCGCCTGCAAGGGGTAAAAATCAACGACAAACACATTGAAGCGATTATTCGCCAGATGTTAAGAAAAGTTGAAATCACCGCCTCTGGGGATTCGGGCTTTCTGAAGGGCGATCAGGTCGAACGCACCGCCGTGCGTGAAGAAAACGATAAACTGGAAAGCGAAGGCAAAGTACCGGCAAGTTTTGAGTCCGTGTTGATGGGTATTACTAAAGCGTCTTTGGCGACGGAGTCTTTTATTTCCGCCGCCTCCTTCCAAGAAACCACTCGGGTATTGACCGATGCAGCGGTTCGTGGACTGAGCGATAGTTTGGTGGGATTAAAAGAAAATGTAATTGTTGGTCGGCTGATACCGGCTGGCACTGGGCTTGCTTACCACAAGACCAGAAAAAACAAATTCAGGAACTCGTCAGCGTTTTTAAATAATGAGGTAGCCTCGCCAGTGTTAGATGCGGAAGAAGCACTAAAACAGGCGCTCAACATTTGATGGCAGTCAAACAGGTGTTGACCTAAAAAAATTTAACGAGTAGAATTGCCTGCTAACGAAAATAAAAGCCAGATATAAAAACTCAACCGCCGAAACATTGGCGGTTTTATTTTTTTATTGCCTGGTTGCAAATAATTGACCTGGAGTTAAGACAATTATGGCCACAATTAACCAGTTGGTTCGTAAGTCGAGGATGAAGAAAATAGAAAAAACCAATGTCCCGGCATTGGAAGCCTGTCCTCAGCGTAGAGGGGTTTGTACCCGCGTTTACACGACCACGCCGAAAAAACCCAATTCGGCCCTGCGTAAAGTGGCTCGAGTTAGGTTAACTAACGGCTCCGAAGTAAGTAGTTATATCGGCGGGGAAGGACATAACCTGCAAGAACACTCGGTGGTTCTCATTCGTGGTGGTCGGGTCAAAGATTTGCCTGGTGTTCGCTACCATGTAGTAAGAGGCAGTTTAGATGCGTCTGGGGTAAATAATAGAAAATGCGGGCGTTCCAAATATGGAACAAAACGGCCTAAAAGTTAGTGACTAGGTAACGGTTGGTGAGATATGTCAAGAAGAAGAATTGCGGCTAAAAGGGAAATTATTCCCGACCCAAGGTTCAGCAGTGTCATGCTGACAAAGTTCATGAATATGATCATGAAAAGCGGGAAAAAATCTGTGGCCGAGGGTATTGTCTACGGGGCTTTTGATATTATCGAAGCTAAAGGGCGTGGGGTTCCGTTGGATGTCTTATCTAGGGCACTGGATAATGTTCAGCCCAAAGTGGAAGTTAAGTCCCGTCGCGTAGGCGGTGCAACGTACCAAGTGCCGGTCGAAGTCAGGCCTGCTAGGCGGGTGGCTCTGGCCATGCGGTGGCTGATTGATGCCTCAAGAAAAAGAAATGAGCGGGGTATGTCGGCAAAGTTGGCAGGCGAATTAATGGATGCTTCCGAAAGCAAGGGTTCTGCCGCCAAAAAGCGTGAAGATACCCATAGGATGGCTGAGGCAAACAAAGCGTTTTCTCACTACCGTTGGTAATTTTTTAAGGGGTAGCCGGTGGGTCGTAAAACCGAAATAGACCGTTATCGGAATATTGGCATCATGGCCCATATAGATGCCGGGAAAACGACCACAACAGAGCGAATTCTGTATTACACAGGGGTTTCCCATAAAATGGGAGAGGTGCACGATGGGGCGGCAACCATGGATTGGATGGAGCAAGAACAGGAGCGCGGCATTACCATCACTTCTGCGGCAACCACCTGTTTTTGGAGTGGCATGGGTCAACAATACCCCGCTCACCGCATCAATATTATCGATACGCCTGGGCACGTCGATTTTACTATCGAAGTAGAGCGGTCTTTGCGGGTTTTAGATGGAGCGTGTGCAGTTTTTTGTGCGGTTTCTGGAGTGGAATCGCAATCAGAGACGGTTTGGCGACAAGCGGATAAGTACCGTGTTCCAAGATTGGTGTTCGTTAATAAAATGGATCGGCAGGGAGCTGATTTTGTCCGAGTAATCCAGCAAATTCGCCAGCGATTGGGTGCTAAAGTGGTGCCGCTGCAATTGCCAATTGGCTCTGAAGAGGGTTTCAAGGGAGTGGTTGATCTGGTTGCTATGAAAGCAATTTATTGGGATGACGCCACTATGGGCATGACATTTGTGGAGCGTGATGTCCCTGATGAAATGAAAAATGAGTGCCTGGCTTGGCGCGAGCATATCCTTGAAGTTGCTGCTGATGCCAATGAAACTCTGATGGAAAAATACCTTGAAGAAAGCCTTTTATCGGTTGAAGAAGTTAAGCAAGGAATAAGACTGCAAACAATTAGTGGCAAAGTATTTCCTGCGTTCTGTGGTTCGGCATTTAAAAACAAAGGTGTACAAGCTCTGCTTGACGGGATTGTCGAGTATTTACCGTCCCCTGTCGATGTGCCCGCTGTTAAAGGTGTCTTGGTGGATAGTGATACTGAGGTGTCTCGGTTTGCTAGTGATGAGCAGCCGTTCTCGGCTTTGGCTTTTAAAATTGCTGCCGATCCGTTTGTTGGCTTGTTGGTGTTTTTTAGGGTCTACTCGGGGGTGTTAAGCTCGGGTGATAGTGTTTTTAACCCTATAAAGCAAAAAAAAGAAAGAATTGGTAGGTTGATGCAAATTCATGCTAACAGCCGGGAAGAAATTAAAGAGGTTTTTGCTGGCGACATTGCAGCAGCGGTTGGTTTGAAAGACGTAACGACCGGCGATACGCTTTGTGATTTGAAAGCACCCGTAATTTTGGAGCGCATGGAGTTTCCTGACCCGGTTATATCGGTTGCTGTTGAGCCGAAAACTAAGGCAGATCAGGAAAAAATGCACGCCGCTTTGGCAAAGTTGGCGCAAGAAGACCCTTCGTTTAAGGTTAAAACCGACGAAGAAAGCGGGCAAGTTATCATTTCAGGAATGGGTGAGTTGCACCTAGAAATTGTTGTGGACAGAATGAAAAGGGAGTTTGGAGTGAGTGCAAGCGTAGGGTCGCCCCAAGTGGCCTATCGCGAAACCATTCGTGCCACAGTTGAGCGGGAAAATAAGTTCATCAGGCAGTCGGGAGGACGCGGTCAATACGCCCATGTTTGGTTACGAGTAGAGCCTTTGGAAACGGGTGCAGGGTATGTGTTTGTTAATGGCGTAGTAGGCGGGGTTGTGCCTAAAGAGTATGTGCCCGCCGTTGATAAAGGTGTGCAAGAGCAAATGAAAAGCGGTGTTCTTGCGGGTTATCCCGTGCTGGATGTCAAAGTGACCTTGTTTGACGGCTCCTACCACGATGTCGACTCGAACGAGATGGCTTTTAAAATCGCCGGGTCTATGTGCTTCAGGGAGGCGGCAAAACAGGCGAGTCCTGTGTTGCTTGAGCCGATTATGAAAGTTGAAGTTGTTACCCCTGAAGCGTACATGGGGGATGTGGTGGGCGATATAAACAGACGGCGTGGCATGATAACGGGAATGGAAGACACCGCTTCGGCTAAAATTTTGGTTTGTCAGGTGCCGTTGGCGGAAATGTTTGGGTATGCCACGGATCTGCGATCAGCGACTCAGGGACGAGCAAGTTACAGTATGTCGTTTGACAGATACCATGAAGTGCCGGCGCAGATCGCAGACACAATCATCAAAAAATATTTTTAAACACAGTGGTTTAATACAGAAGGTGTTTTATGGCTAAAGAAAAATTTTCCCGGACCAAGCCACATGTTAACGTGGGCACCATTGGTCATGTTGACCACGGCAAGACCACGCTGACGGCGGCGTTGACTACCGTCATGGCGAAAGCCTACGGCGGGTCTGCTAAGGCATTTGATCAAATCGACAACGCCCCTGAAGAACGCGCTCGTGGTATTACCATTGCCACCTCGCACGTTGAATACGAATCCGCTAAGCGTCACTACGCCCATGTCGATTGCCCCGGTCATGCCGACTACGTCAAAAACATGATCACCGGTGCGGCGCAGATGGACGGTGCCATTCTGGTCTGTTCAGCAGCCGACGGCCCGATGCCACAGACCCGCGAGCACATTCTGTTGTCACGCCAGGTCGGCGTACCCTACATTGTTGTGTTCCTGAACAAGGCCGACATGGTTGACGACGAAGAGCTGCTAGAGCTGGTTGAAATGGAAGTCCGTGAGCTGCTCGACCTCTACGAATTTCCGGGTGACGACACCCCCATTATCAAAGGCTCCGCCCTGTTGGCCCTGCAAGGCGACCAAAGCGAAATTGGCGAACCGTCCGTTATTAAGCTGGTTGAAGCCCTAGATACCTACATCCCCGAACCCGAACGCGCCGTGGACGGTGCTTTCTTGATGCCTATCGAAGACGTATTTTCTATTTCCGGTCGCGGCACCGTAGTGACCGGTCGGATTGAGCGCGGCATTATTAAAGTGGGCCAAGAAGTCGAGATCGTCGGCATTCGTCCAACCGTCACCACCACCGTTACCGGCGTGGAAATGTTCCGCAAGCTGCTCGACCAAGGTGAAGCCGGTGATAACGTCGGGTTGCTGTTGCGCGGCACCAAACGTGACGATGTTGAGCGCGGTCAAGTGTTGGCGCAAAAAAACAGCATCAAGCCGCATGCCTACTTTAATGCCGAGATTTACGTCTTGTCCAAAGAAGAAGGCGGGCGTCACACCCCGTTCTTTGACGGCTACCGGCCGCAGTTTTACTTCCGTACCACCGATGTAACCGGTGCCGTGAAGCTCCCGGAAGGCGTGGAAATGGTTATGCCGGGTGACAATATTGCCGTTAGCGTCAAGCTCATCTCGCCCATCGCTATGGAAGAAGGCCTGCGTTTTGCCATCCGTGAAGGCGGGCGCACCGTCGGTGCCGGTGTCGTAGCTTCGATTATTGAGTA
>DBNW01000030.1 GCA_002299425.1 Methylococcaceae bacterium UBA662
TTTAATGCCGGCGACATCGCCGTCGGACTCTTCGATCAGCTCGGTCTTAAAACCGCGCCGCTCACCCCAGCGCAGGAACATGCGCTCCAACATCGCGGCCCAATCTTGCGCTTCGGTGCCGCCGGAACCGGCTTGTATGTCTAGGAAGGCGTTGCAGGCGTCCATTTCGCCGGAAAACATGCGCCTAAATTCAAGGGCGGCGACTTTTTGCTCGAAACCAGCCAAATCGACCAGCACGGTTTCAACCGTGTCTTCGTCGTCTTCTTCGACCGCCATGGCCAGCAATTCTTGCGTCTCGGCCAAGCCGCGCTCCAATTCGGCGAGGGTGTTGACCACCGCCTCCAGTTGCCCGCGTTCCTTGCCCAAGGCTTGCGCCTGCTCGGGCTTGTCCCAAATTTTGGGGTTTTCCAGCTCGCGCAGGACTTCAACTAGGCGTTCGGATTTGTTATCGAAGTCAAAGATACCCCCTTAGCCCTGCGCTGCGGGCTTTAAGGTCGGTGATTTTGTTTTTGATGGGGTTGATTTCTTGCATAAATTCTCTGTGCCCATGGCCGGGCGGTCTTTAGGGAAAAGCGGTGGATTATAATCGAAAAGCCGTGCCGGGATAAGCGGCCGGGCGGTTTGTCAATCCCACCGGCTGTCCCTGACTTGAACCAGGCCGTCCTCAACCCTAACCGCAAAGGCGGCGATGTCTTCATAGGCAGGTGCTGATTTGACCGCCCCGGTACGGACACAAAACCTCGCTCCGTGCCTGGGGCAGACAATCTCGTCGCCGTCTAACTCGCCGCTGGCGATTTCCGCACCGTCATGGGTGCAAACGTCTTCTAGGGCGTAAAATTCACCGCCCAAGTTAAACACGGCCACATCGACGCCCTCGACATCGACCACCCGGTGTTCCCTGTCCGCCAACGCAGGGGCGGCGCATACGGTTATCCAATGAGACACAAGCATTTCTCCTTATTTCAGTGACCTGTAACTGCACTCACACCGGCATTGCAGCAGGCCAATTGCCAAGTAGAATACTCGGGCATTTTACCGTCAACAGCCTGTCTTCTGCCTAGTACCTATTTTTGTCATACCAAACCGGTATAACTGCCAACGCTTTATGAGGCACCCACACTATGACCGACGACAACCGCCAGCGCCCCCATCACGCCACCTACAGGTTTGATCCCTCCTACGGCTATTCGCTTAAAGACTTACTGGCGGTGCCAGCACCACGCGAACCCAAACAATTTGACGAATTTTGGCAACGCCGTTACCAGCACGCCCTAACTTTAAACCCTAGGCCACGGCTGAAATGGCTAGGATTCGGCCCGGCTGAGCAGCAAATTTTTAGCATCACCTTCACCTCAACCGATGAATTTGACATTGGCGGCTGGTTGCTGCTGCCCCGATCGGGGGTCGTTACGCGCGGTTTTGTCATGGGTCATGGCTACGGCGGTCGGGATGCGCCGGATTTTCACTTGCCGTTCCCAGATGCCGCCTTGTTGTTCCCGTGCTTTAGAGGCATCAGCCGCAGCACCCGTGCGGGTATTTCCAGCGACCCGTTCTGGCATGTGCGCCACGACATCGACAAAATTGACCGCTACATTCTAGGCGGCTGCGTCGAAGACGTTTGGCTGGCGGTCAGCGCCTTGCTGGTGCTGTTTCCGCACTTGACGGGCCGTTTAGGTTATTTAGGCGTTAGCTTTGGCGGCGGCATCGGTGCTATGGCTTTAGCATTTGAGCGGCGCATCGCGCGGGGGCATCTGAACGTACCCACCTTCGGCAACCAACCGTTGCGGCTGCGCTTGCCCAGCCAAGGCAGTGCCCACAGCGTGCAGCAGTATTACCGCGACCATAAAAAGAAAACTTTGAAAACTTTGCGTTTTTTTGATGCCGCCACCGCCGCTAAACGCATCGCTATCCCCATGCACTGCGCCTGCGCCTTGTTTGACCCGTGCGTAGCCCCACCCGGACAGTTCGCCGTCTACAACGCCCTGCCCGAAGGCCAAAAGACTTTGTTTGTCCTGGAAGCTGGGCATTACGACTATCCCGGTCAATACCAACAGGAACAAGACTTGCTGGCCGAACTGAACAATTTTTTTGCCCCCCTTAACCACTGCCATTAAACCCATCAACCCAGACATAGGAAACCTTTTTAATGAACCGCGAATACCACTGCTGGCGCAGCGAACATTTGCAACGCGATATGGAATTATTGGTATTCGGTCATGCCGGCGCCAAAGTGCTGGTGTTCCCGACTCGCGACGGGCGCTTTTATGAATACGAAGCATTGGGCATGGTCAACGCACTTCGGCACAAAATTGAGCAAGGCCATTTACAAATTTATTGCCTCGATGCGGTTTATAACGAGAGTTTTTATTGCTGGTGGGCGCACCCGTCCGGGCGGATAAAACGGCACATTGAATTTGAACAGTACGTGCTGAACGAGGTGCTGCCGTTCATGCAGCAGCAAAATCCACACGATTGCCTCATCGCCCACGGCCTTAGCTTAGGTGCCTTCCATGCCGCGAACATCGCCTTTCGGCATCCTGGCTTATTTAAAAAACTGGCTGTTTTTTCAGGCCGTTATGACTTAACCCTTTGTGTTGAGTCGTTTCATGACCTCATGGACGGCTTTTATAACGACGATGTCTATTTCCACACCCCTAGCCATTTCCTGCCCAACCTGTATTGCGACAATCTACTGTCGGCACTGCGCAAAATGGACATTGTTTTCGCCATCGGCAGGGAAGACCCGTTTTTGGCCAACAACCTGCATTTAAGCGACGTATTATGGAAAAAAAACATCCACCACCAACTGCACATTTGGGATGACCGCGCCCACAGCGGTTATTATTGGCGGCGTATGGCAAAACTTTACCTCTAAAGCCTGCTAAACCGCCATCACCGCGTGAAAGCGTAAAAACCAACCACACACCACCGGCCCATGACCGAGCAATACCTTAAGCCCTGCCCAAGCACTCTGACCGTCAGCCAACTTAACAGGGCTGCCAACCGGCTTTTAGCCGGGCATTTTTTCAGCGTACGGGTCGAAGGCGAAGTCTCAAACCTCAGCATTCCCTCATCCGGGCATTGGTATTTTTCGCTCAAGGACTCAGATGCCCAAATCCGCTGCGCCCTGTTTAAAAACCAGCAGCGGCAGCAGATGGCCAGGCCAGAAAACGGGCAACGGGTGACGGTTCATGGGCAAGTCGGTCTTTATGAGCCACGCGGGGATTACCAGTTGCTCGCCGATACCATTGAAGCAGCCGGCGATGGCGCACTGCGCCAAGCCTTTGAGTCACTAAAGCGCAAACTTGCCGATGAAGGCCTGTTCGACAGCACCCGCAAAAAGCCGCTACCCCTGTTGCCTGGCTGTATTGGTCTTATCACTTCCCCCACCGGGGCGGCGGTGAGAGACCTGTTAACCGTGCTCAAAAGACGATTTCCGGCCATCTCTGTGATTTTGTACCCAGTGGCCGTGCAAGGTCCTGACGCTCCGGGCGCAATCACCCGTGCCATTGCCACCGCTAACCGTCGGCGCGACTGTAATTTATTGATCGTCGCTCGCGGTGGCGGCTCTTTAGAGGATTTGTGGGCCTTCAATGAAGAACGGGTGGCCCGCGCTATTGATGCCAGCAGCCTCCCCGTCATTGCCGCTATCGGCCATGAAACCGACTTCACCATCGCCGATTTCGTCGCCGACAGCCGCGCCCCAACCCCGTCGGCAGCCGCAGAGATGGCCAGCCCTGACCAAACAATCTGGCGCATGCGGTTTATCGAACTCCAATCCCGGATTGAACACCTGCACCAACAGCGTCACCGACAATGCCAACAAACCCTGGCCTGGCTAAGCAGCCGGCTTCAGCAACAACACCCCAAGCAACGCCTGCTAGGCAACGCTCAACGCCTGGACGAACTAGAAACCCGTTTGCAACAAGCCTTAAAAAGAACGTTGCAAACAAGCCACAGTCGCCTGGAAATAAAAACAGCCCGACTCTGGCTGCACACCCCTCGCATCAGACTGTCACGCCACCAACAAGACCAGACTTTTTTGCGCCAGCGCCTTTATTCGGCTATAAAGCTACGGCTGCAAGACCACCGGCAGCACTTTTCACTGCTCAGCCAAACGCTAAACGCGGTCAGTCCGTTGGCCACTTTGAACCGGGGGTATGCCGTAGTCAGCGCCCAGGCCAGCGGAGAAATTCTGCGCTCGGCAGACCAAGCCCTACCACACCGGGTAATCAACATTCGTTGGGCCGACGGTCAAATCAGTGCCCGGGTACTGCCTTACGGTGCGGTCGCAAAAGCAGGCGATGGTTAAAACAGGACAACCTGTGTCGAAGCTGGCATTCTGGCAGCGCCGGCCAAACCACTGACAAGCAAGAATGCACGATCTTTTTAACGCTCAGTCCTCCAGGTTGCCCGTTTACGCAGGGTTCAGGTTATAATCCGGGGCAATTTTCGCCTACCTAGCGAAACCCCACGCTCTGCTCTAACCCTTAAAGATTTTGACAAAAGCACCCCCTTATGAACCCAAAGCTTTACATCCAAACCCACGGCTGCCAAATGAACGAGTACGATTCGGCGAAAATGCGCGACGTGCTGAACGCCTCGCACGGTTTTGAATGGGTCGATGACCCTAAAAATGCCGACGTTTTATTGCTGAACACCTGCTCCATTCGGGAAAGGGCTCAAGAGAAAGTATTTTCAACACTCGGTCAATGGCGCCTCCTGAAAGTGCTGCGCCCTGATGTGGTCATCGGCGTAGGGGGCTGCGTCGCCAGCCAAGAAGGGGTCGAGCTGCAAAAGCGCGCGCCGTTTGTAGACATCGTGTTCGGCCCGCAAACCCTGCACCGCTTGCCGCAATTACTGGACCAAGTCCGCACTCAACACAAACCGGCCATTGATATCAGCTTCCCTGAAATTGAAAAGTTCGATACCCTGCCCGCCCCTAGGGCCGAAGGCGTGAAAGCTTTCGTCTCAGTAATGGAGGGGTGTAGCAAGTATTGCTCGTTCTGCGTAGTACCTTACACTCGGGGCGAGGAAATCAGCCGCCCACTGGCTGACGTCATCGCCGAGATCACCGCCCTAGCCGGGCAAGGCGTGCGTGAAGTCAATTTGCTTGGGCAAAACGTTAACGCCTACCAGGGCCTAATGGACGACGGCAACACTGCCGATTTTGCCCTGTTACTGCACCATGTCGCCGCCATCGCAGGCATAGGCCGTATTCGCTTTACCACCTCGCACCCGGTTGAATTCACCGACAGCCTCATCGAGGCGTTCGCAGAAATACCGCAATTAGTCAACCACCTGCATTTGCCGGTGCAAAGCGGCAGCGACCGGATTTTAAAATTAATGAAACGGGGACACGCCCGCGCCGACTACCTAGAAACCATCCGCAAACTCAGGCGGGTGCGTCCTGATCTCTGCCTGTCGTCTGATTTTATCATCGGCTTCCCGGGCGAGACGGAAGCCGATTTTGCCGAAACCTTATCCCTGGTAGAAGAAATCGGCTTTGATGCTTCATTCAGCTTCATTTACTCCGCACGCCCCGGCACACCTGCGGCAGAATTACCCGATGACGTGCCAATGGCTATTAAAAAACACCGACTGGAGTGTTTCCAAAGCCAAATTAACCGCCAAGCCGCCGACCTCTCCGCGCGCATGGTTGGCAGCACGCAAACCGTATTGGTTGAAGGCCCGTCCAAAAAAAATCCGCTGCAAATGCAAGGGCGCACCGAAAACAACCGAGTGGTTAACTTTACCGCCCACCCCCGTCTTAAGGGCCAGTTTATTGCAGTGACCATCACCGAAGCCCTGCCCAATTCCCTGCGTGGACGCCTGACCGAAACAGCCGTCAAGCGTCAAGCCCCAACCCCAGCTCACTGACATGGTCGTTTCCAAAGAAATCATTCTACTGCCCGACGACAACCAACGCCTGTCTAACTTCTGCGGCCAATTCGACACCCATTTAAGGCAAATTGAGACCCGATTACAGGTAGAAATCGCCAATCGCGGCAACCAATTTAAAATAACCGGGGCAACCGGCTCGGTCGCTGCCGCCTGCACCGTCATGCAAACACTTTTTGAAAACACCGCTCAGGAACAGCTCACAGCAGAAACCATCCACTTGACCCTGCAAACGTCCTCTGTTGAACAAATGCTCGGTGAACTCCCCGAACCCGGCCAAGTGCCCATTTGCATCAAAACCAAATTTGGCATCATTCGTGGCCGGGGTGCCAACCAGCAAGAATACCTAAGAAAAATTATGACTCACGACATCAATTTTGGTGTCGGCCCGGCTGGCACGGGTAAAACTTACCTGGCTGTGGCCTGTGCCATTGAGGCGCTGCAAACCGAGCGGGTAAGAAAATTGATACTGGTCAGGCCGGCGGTTGAAGCCGGTGAAAAACTGGGCTTTTTGCCCGGCGATATGGCGCAAAAAGTCGACCCGTACCTGCGCCCGCTGTACGATGCCCTGTACGAAATGCTGGGCTTTGAGCGGGTGGAAAAAATGATGAGCCGTGGTATCATCGAGGTCGCCCCGTTGGCCTTCATGCGCGGGCGCACCCTTAACGATGCCTTTATCATTCTGGACGAAGCCCAAAACACCACGGTGGAACAAATCAAAATGTTTTTAACCCGGGTAGGGTTTGGCTCCACCGCCGTGGTCACCGGCGATGTGACACAAATTGACTTGCCCTCGGATAAAATGTCCGGTCTCCGCCATGTCCTAGATGTTTTAAAAGGTGTCGAGGGCATTAGCTTTACGTTCTTCAACACCCGCGACGTAGTAAGACACCCCTTGGTACAACGGATTGTCTGTGCCTACGAGGCTTACGAAAGCAACAAAAGCAAATGAACAGGATAGTTATTCAAGCGCTTTGCCCGGATACATGGCACCCTCAGCCAGTGCAATTGCAACAATGGGTCGATGCCACGTTGAATGGCTTGGGCAAAGACACCGAAATCACCGTGCGTATGGTCGGCGCGGCAGAAAGTGCCGAGTTGAACCGGCAGTACCGGCAACAGCCCGGGCCAACCAATGTTCTAAGCTTCGCCTTTGAGTCGCCGAATTTAGACGGATTTAAAACCGACTTTTTAGGCGACCTAGTGGTGTGTCCGGCAGTGCTGGAACACGAGGCACTAGCACAACAAAAACCCCTGTCCCACCATTGGGCCCATATCGTTGTCCACGGCCTTCTGCATTTGCTAGGCTACGACCACGGCAATGAAGCCGACGCGGCGCACATGGAAAACAAAGAAATTGATATTTTAAGCAGCCTGAACATTGCCAACCCCTATACCTCGGTTACTGACCATGAATGACGGCCCTCCTAGTAGACCTTCATCAGCAAAAACCTGGCTAGACCGGCTCGGCCACCTGCTCACAGGCGAGCCGCAGGACATGGATGACCTAAGAGCAATACTGCACGAAGCGCAAGAGAACCACCTCTTGGAAACAGACGCTTTCGCCATGATCGATGGCGTCCTGCAAATTTCCCAAATGCGTGTCAGGGACATCATGATCCCGCGTGTACAAATGGTGGTAGTGCCGCATGAGGCTCGGCTTGAGGAAATACTGCCGCGCATCGTGGAGTCGGGCCATTCGCGCTATCCGGTCGTTGAAGACGACCGCAGCCAAATTGCAGGGATTTTACTCACTAAGGATTTGTTAGCGAAATTCTTGCAAGATAAAACCATGCCGGTCAAGGCAGTGATGCGGCCCGCGTTTATCGTTCCAGAAAGTAAACGGCTTAACATTTTGCTGAAGGAATTGCGTACCAATGGCAACCACATGGCCATTATTGTTGACGAATACGGCCAAGCTGCCGGGTTAGTCACCATCGAAGACATCTTAGAACAAATTGTCGGCGACATTGAAGACGAGCACGACGAACACGAAGACCAAGGCTACATTATTCAACAAAATGAACACGAGTACATCGTTAAGGCCTTAACCCCCATTGACCTCTTCGACGAGTATTTTTCCACCCAACTTGAAACCGACGAATACGACACGGTCGGCGGCTTTTTGGTCAACCAACTAGAACACATGCCCGAAAAAGGCGAGCAACTTGCCGTCAACCATCTGCGTTTTGAGGTCATCAAAGCTGACAGCCGACGGGTTTATTTAATCAAGCTTAAACTTCTTAAATCTTAAATGAAAAACAACGACGCGGTTTTAGTGACGGGCGGGGCAGGTTACATCGGCAGTCATACCTGCGTGGAACTCTTAGAGGCAGGTTTTTCGGTTATCGTGGCCGACAATCTATGCAACAGCCGCAGGGGTGCATTAGACAGGGTCCAGCAAATCACTGGCAAGCCGCTGGTTTTTGTTAACCTGGACCTACGCGACCAGCCCGCGCTGGCCGACTTGTTTGCACAGCATCGCATCGGTACCGTGATGCATTTTGCAGGCTTAAAAGCGGTCGGCGAATCTTGCCAAAAACCGCTCGAGTACTATCACAACAACGTGTACGGAACCTTGACATTGTTAGCGGCAATGCAAGAGGCTGGGGTCAGGCGGATTATTTTTAGTTCATCGGCGACCGTTTATGGGGCATCGGCCACTCCGCCCTACACGGAAGATACACCAATAAGTGCCATCAACCCCTACGGCAGCACCAAAGTAGTCATTGAAGGTATTCTGCGCGACCTAGTTCATGCCACTGCCTCAGTGGCAACCCTAAAACCGTGGAAAATTGCCTTGTTGCGCTATTTCAATCCCATCGGCGCACACCCGAGCGGCCTGATTGGCGAAGATCCCAACGGCATACCCAATAACCTACTGCCTTATTTGTCCCAAGTAGCGGTTGGTAAGCTGGCGCAATTGTCCGTATTCGGCAATGATTACCCCACACAGGACGGCACCGGCGTCAGAGATTACATCCATGTGGTTGATTTGGCTCAAGGCCATGTCAAAGCCCTGGACGCCCTAGAAAGTCCGCTGTTTGAAGGGGGCGGATGCAGAGCTTACAACCTAGGAACCGGTACCGGCTACAGCGTTTTGGAAGTTATCGAAGCGTTTGAAAAAGCCTCCGGCCAGCGCATCGCGTACAACATTGCGCCGCGCCGGGCCGGTGATTTAGCCGAATGCTACGCCAACCCTGAACGGGCCTACCGGGAACTGAACTGGAAGGCAGTAAAAACGTTACCCGACATGGTTGCAGATGCATGGCACTGGCAACGCAAAAACCCCCATGGTTACGCTTCGGAATAACCCGTGCTGTCAGACCTTGTCAGACCTTAAGCGCAATCATACAAACAAAATTTAACCATTGAAAATAAACGTCTCGGTGCTGGAAGCCAGCCAGTTCCAGCAACTTTAAGTTCTCATCCAAGCGGTACGGTACCAAGACGTTTTCTAGGGCTTCGCGTTTGCGCTGGTTTTCGGTGTCGGTATAACCGCCCTGCGCTTTTTTAAAGTGCAAATAATGCCGGATGTAAAGACGGTTGAATACCGAGTCATTGGCCAGCACTTTCTCCGACAACAGCAAAATTCCACCCGGACACAAGGCCGCAAAAATTTTTTTCAGCAACGCCTCGCGCTCCATGGGGCGAACGAACTGCAACGACCAGTTCAGGAGCACCGCATTGGCGTTTGGCAACACCGGCATCCCGGTCAAATTCGCCCGCTTTAACACCACACGACCCGAGTCCACATGCACGGCCAATTTGGCGGCCGCTTTTTCCAGCATCGGTGTCGAATTGTCAAAACCAAAGAAACGAACCGTCGCTGGACACTGCGGATGCCTGACGAAATAATCCAGGCTGGTTCCGGTAGAACACCCTAAATCACACACCACCCCGCTTTCCTGAGGCAAAAAGTCCATGACCAAATCGGCCTGTAGACGCTGAATGTCATGGTAAAACGGCACACTTCTAGCGACCATGTCATCAAATACTTGGGCAACCCGTTCATCAAACGTAAAATCTTGGGGGACGTGTGCGAACAGCGTGTCTTCTAAACTCATCGGCAACGCCTAAGGCCGGCGATTAAACAAATCCACCCAATGCGCCAACCCGCTTGCTCGTTCTGGAGTTAACTGCTGCCATTGGAAACGCCATTGCCAATTGCCTTCAATAGTACCCGGCGTGTTCATGCGGTGTTCGGAGCCTAGCTCCAAAATATCTTGCATGGGGATTATGACTAAATTCGCCACTGAAGCTAGGGCAACCTGCATGAGGGCAACGTGCAGGTCATTGGCCGGAAAGCCTAGGTATTCATAGATGAAATTTTTTTCTTCCGTCCTCAGCTTTTGAGTCCAACCCAATGTCGTATCGTTATCGTGGGTGCCGGTGTAAACCACGCTGTTTGCGACATGGTTAATGGGCAAATACGGGTTGTCGTGGCTGCCATCAAAAGCGAACTGCAAAATTTTCATACCCGGCAGGTTAAACTCATCGCGCAAAACCTCCACGTCCTGGGTAATGATGCCTAAATCTTCGGCAATTAGGGGCAAAGTCTGGAATTCTTGCTTTATGGCCAACAACAACTCTCGACCTGGGGCCTTAACCCAAGCACCGATTTGTGCGGTAGGTTCATGGGCCGGAATTTCCCAGGACGCCTCTAAACCCCGGAAATGGTCGATACGCAGCATATCAAATTGCTCGAATTGCGTCTTCAGCCGCCCCAACCACCATTCAAAACCGGTTTTCTGTAAATAATCCCAATCATAATGGGGATTGCCCCAGCGCTGACCGGTAGCCGAGAAATAATCCGGGGGCACACCGGCCACCACCTGCATTTCCCCGCTGCCATCCAGTTTAAAAATATTCCGGTTCGCCCAGACATCGGCACTGTCGTAGGAAACAAAAAGGGGAATGTCGCCAAACAGTAACACCCCGCGCCGATTGGCATAGTCTTTTAACGCCATCCATTGCTGGAAAAATAGGTATTGTTCAAACTTGAAACAATCAATAGCGTATTTCAAACGCGCTCTGGCATCTTTAAGAGCCTTTTTTTCCCTATTTTTGTAGGATTCTGGCCATTGGTTCCAACCCAGCCGGTCGAATTCGTCCCTAAGAGCCATAAACAGGGCGTAATCATCCAGCCAAAAAGCTTTTTCTTGGCAAAAACACTTGAATTTTTTCTTTTGCTCCGTCTCTGCCCGAGATAAAAAACCTTCAAAGGCTTTTGCCACTAGGCAGTTTTTTCTAAATTTTCCCACCCCTGTGCACTCATTGCAGGTGTCCGAACGCGCCAGCCAGCCCGCTTCGGTCAAGCTATCAATGTTGATCAGATCGGGGTTTCCGGCATGAGCGGAAAGGCACTGGTACGGCGAACCATCAGAATGGGTGGCCCCCAGCGGCAGTGTCTGCCATACACTCACCCCGGTATTGTGCAAAAAATCCACAAAATAACGGGCATCCCTGCCTAAGTCCCCATTCTTTCCATTGCCTGGCAATGAAGTTATGTGCAGCAAAATTCCTGCACGCCGCTTGTTTAAAGTATCGCTCACGCTTCGTCGCCATTCCATTTGTTAGTAGGGGGGGGTTAACACAGGATTGTTACTGTTAAAGCCGTCAGTGCACACAACCCGTCCACACTACAGAGCTATGCACTATCTTTAACCCGTGCAAGGCCAACCACTAGACCCTTATTGTTCAATACCCGGTCGCATTGTGCCGCCCATTGCCGGTGCCCCAGACCCTTGGGTAAAAGACAAACTTAAATAGCCGGGCGGGCGTTCGCCCAAAAGATTGTAAAGATTGCTCAGATTAAGCCTGAATTGCTTTTCAAACACGCCCACCGCCTCACCCGGATTGTAATCGCCAAACCACCAGAACCAATCCGATCCCTCACAAACGGCCAGTTGCAGCTCGGCCACTGCCCGCTCGTGTTCATTCAATCGTTTTTCGGCAACGGCTCGATCAAACGCTTTTTTCACGTCGCCTAGCATATCCCAAGCCCGATTTTTATCAGCATCGCCTATCCAAGTAGAAAATGTGCCATACACCCAACTGCCGGCCACCAGCCGTTGCAAGGGCTGACAGACCAGTTTGGCATCTAGGCATTCAGAAAATGTGGTTAATTTGATGTCTGGGTGCGCAGTAAGCTTTTGATACAACGCGTTAAGAAAATAATAGCCGTTGTTGGGAAAGTACTCCCAGGCATTTTCGCCGTCCAGTATAATCGAGACGACACTACCCGTGGAAGCTGTTTTGGCAATGTTCTCTAAGTGAGCGATTAAATTATTGACTGCATCGTCCCCGTGCCAGGTTGAATACCGAAAGCCTATTAAATCCGACAGGCCATCGTCCCGAAAAAAACATTTAATATCCAAATCGTTCAACTGGAACGGGTGGTAGGGGAGGAGGCAGGGTTGATTTTCTGGCAGGGTTAAGCTGTTCTGCAAAACGGCACCGCCGCTGGCCACCCAATGAAAACCAAAATCATCCAAAATTTCTACGGTCTGCTCACTAATTCCCCCTTCTGAAGGCCAACATCCCTTGGGGGAAAAACCAAAGAACCGCTTAAAAACCTCAATTCCTTTTTCAATGTGCCAGTAGCTGCGTCCAATCCCATCAGGGTACGCGCCCAACTCCGGCAGACTAACCTCGGGCATGGCCTCGGCTGCACACTGGATATTTAACAACAAGGGGATGATGGGATGGGCGTAGGGCGATACGGATAATTCCAATTGCCCGGATTTCACCAAGTTTTTGTAGCGGCACAGCACCTGGGCCAATAATTCACCGATTATCTTGACCAGCTCTAGGCGATCGTGCATTAAAAAACCGCTACCTTTTTCGATAAGATGCTGGATCCGGTGATCCTGTCGCTTCACCGTCTCTCCCATCCAAGCCAAATGGTACCAAACCAAGATATCGGCGATAAACTGGCCATTAATGTAGGCGATGGCATCAAAATTCTGCTCCAGCCAGGCGGACATATCGGCCAGCTTTTGGAACGCCGGGTAACGGTCGATTTGCCGCTCTCGGTTGGCCCGCAGGCATTCTTTAATCAGCCTTAACGTATCCTCCGGACTGTCTGGCAGCTTTTCGGCAACCAACGCCGCCAGCAGCGGATCATTAACGCTCTTGCGGGCAGTCAGAAAGCTGTCTACTTGGCTTGCATAATCTTCGATTTGTTCCAACAAAATGGGGGCAAAATTCACCACCACTTTTGCGGTTGGGTGGGCCTCTAGGTGGGCGACCATATCGACGTAATCTTTGATGACATGGAGATAGGTCCAAGGCAATTTGAATTCGCCGGTTTTCAAGTCGCGGTATTCCGGTTGGTGCATGTGCCAGCAGAGCACCAGCCTAAGCGAGTTTTTCATCATAACTACCTGACGTAATGCAATTTTTGATCCAGCATATCCGGGGTTACCAAGACCACCCCGCCCTCGCTGATATGGAATTTTTTGCCATCTTCCGCCAAGTTTTCACCGATAACGGTCCCCTCTGGAATAATGCAGCCTTGCTCGATCACGGTCTTGGTAAGGCGGCAATGACGCCCTATTTCAACATCCGGGAGCACAATGCTGTTTTGCACCAAGCAATAGGAGTTGACCCGAACATTTGAAAACAAAAGCGAGTGTTTGATTTTTGATCCAGAAACAATGCAGCCGCCTGAAACCATCGAATCCACAGCCTGACCTCTGCGCCTGTCGTCGTCAAAAACAAATTTGGCCGGCGGCGTTTGCGCTTGGTAGGTCCAAATAGGCCAGGTCTTGTCATACAAATTCAGGTCCGGTTCAACACTGACCAGCTCCATGTTGGCCGCCCAGTAGGCATCAATGGTGCCCACATCCCGCCAGTAACTTTGCACACCGGTTTGTAAATTCAAGAACGGATAAGCACTGACTAGATATTTATCAATGACCGAGGGAATAATATTTTTACCAAAATCATGCTCTGAGTTTTTCGTATCGGCATCTTTAATCAACTGCTCGAACAGAAAACCGGCATTGAAAATATAAATGCCCATAGAAGCTAAAGCCGTATCGGTTCTGCCTGGCATGACAGGGGGATTTTCCGGTTTTTCCACAAACGCACGAACACGGCGGTTATCATCCACGTCCATGACACCAAAAGCACTCGCCTCCTTCAATGAAACCTCGATACAACCGATGGTCAAATCGGCGTTTTTATTGACGTGATCCAGCAACATAGCGGAATAGTCCATTTTGTAAATGTGATCCCCCGCCAACACCAGAATGTACATCGGTTTGCGCGTTCTAAGGATGTCAATATTTTGAAAAACCGCATCGGCGGTTCCTTTGTACCAAGAATCTTCGCCGTGACGCTGCTGCGCTGGCATTAGGTCAACGTATTCACCAAACTCACCCCGCAGAAAGCCCCAGCCTTGCTGAATGTGGCGGATTAAAGAATCGGCCTTGTACTGCGTTAACACCCCAATTTTACGGATGCCTGAGTTAATGCAGTTGGACAACGGGAAATCAATGATGCGAAATTTACCACCAAACGGCACCGCCGGCTTCGCGCACCAATCGGTCATATTCATCAATCGTGAACCGCGCCCCCCCGCCAGAATCAGCGCGATCGTGTTTTTGGTTAAGTAATTCACATTCATATTTTTTATTTCAGGCATGGCGTTCTCCTGGCGGAATGAATTCACAATTAGGGTGGCGTTTGGTAACATTGAAGCAGCAATTATTCTACTACATCGAGGCAAAACCGAGTGAAAAAGCAATCGACACTTACCCTGGACGCCGATTCACTGAAAATTATAGCCGCCAGCCATCACAACCCATTTTCGATTCTAGGCCGCCACCAAAAAAATGGCCAGACCGTCATCAAAGTGTTTTCACCCTTCGCAGAATCAGTCAGTCTCGCCGACACGGGGAAATCGTTTGAGCGGCTGCCCGGGACGGATTTTTTCGATTATCTGGTCACCGACGAAAAATTACCGCGCCATTACCAATTGCACTGGACCGACAAAGAAGGCCGCGCCCACCAACACTACGACCCCTACGACTTCCCCCCACAACTGCCTGAATTTGATCAGCATTTGTTTTCAGAAGGCAGGCATTGGCACATTTACCAAAAATTAGGCGCGCACCTTCACACCGTAGACAACATTCCCGGTGTGTTATTTTGTGTCTGGGCACCCAATGCCGGGCGGGTCAGCGTGGTTGGAGATTTCAACCGTTGGGACGGCCGCTGTCATCCTATGCGTTGTTTAGACAACAACGGTTTGTGGGAGCTGTTCATCCCTGGGGTTGCCGCTGGTTTTTTGTATAAGTTTGAAATTTTAAATCGACACAGCCAACAATTACTACTTAAATCAGACCCTTACGGCCAACATTTTGAACTTCGTCCGAACACCTCTTCGATAGTTCCGGCCGCCAGCCGTCATGTGTGGCGGGACCAAAAATGGCTGCAAGCCCGAAACCACTTCGACTGGCTGCACCAGCCCATGTCTATTTATGAAGTTCACTTAGGCTCATGGCAACGCGATAATCAGGGCAACTTCCTCAATTACCGTGAACTGGCTCGCCAGTTGGTCGACTATGTAAACCGATTAGGCTTCACCCATATCGAATTATTGCCGATCACCGAACACCCGTTGGACGCCTCGTGGGGCTACCAGACCACCGGCTACTTCGCGCCCACCAGTCGTCACGGCACACCCGATGATTTCCGTTATTTCGTCGACACCTGCCACCAAAACGGCATTGGCGTCATCCTCGACTGGGTACCCGCCCATTTCCCCAAAGACAGCTATGCTTTGGCCCGGTTCGACGGCAGTGCTTTGTACGAGCACGAGGACCCGCGTAAAGGTGAACACCGCGATTGGGGAACGCTGATCTACAACTATGGCCGCAATGAAATCAAAAACTTTCTCTTGTCCAGTGCCTTATTTTGGCTGGAAGAATTTCATTTAGACGGTCTTAGAGTCGATGCCGTCGCTTCGATGCTGTACCTAGACTATTCGCGTAATCCCAACGACTGGATCCCCAACCAGTACGGCGGCAACGAAAACCTAGAGGCCATTGATTTCCTGCGCGAACTCAACACGGTCACCCATAGCCAACACCCTGGCACCGTGATCATGGCAGAAGAATCGACCGCCTGGCCCCAAGTCACCCGCCCCACCTGGGCGGGAGGCTTAGGGTTCTCGATGAAATGGAACATGGGCTGGATGCACGACACGCTGGCCTATATGAGCCGGGAGCCTATCCACCGTAAATACCACCACGACAAACTGACGTTTGGTTTGCTGTATGCGTTTACGGAAAACTTTACCTTGCCTTTCTCGCATGATGAAGTCGTCCACGGCAAAGGCTCCTTAGTGAACAAGATGCCGGGGGACCAATGGCAACGGTTCGCCAACCTGCGCTTGCTCTACACCTTCATGTTCACCTACCCCGGCAAGAAACTGCTGTTTATGGGCTGCGAATTTGGCCAAGGCACCGAATGGAATTTCAACCGCCCCCTGGACTGGTACGTTTTAGATTATCCCCATCACCAAGGCATACAAACCTTGGTCAAAGATTTGAACCAGCTATACAAATCAGAACCGGCCTTGCACCAACATGACTTCGACCACCACGGCTTTGACTGGATTGATTGCCACGATGTGCAGCAATCCATCATCAGTTACCGGCGCAAGCACGACGACCAAGACTTGGTGGTTGTCCTCAACTTTACCCCCATCCCCCGCGAAAACTACCGGATTGGCGTCCCACAAGCAGGCACTTACACGGAAATTTTTAATTCCGATTCGTCTTATTACGATGGCGGCAACATGGGCAATGGCTTCGCCATTGCCGAACCTAGGCCGTGGATGAACAACTCCCATTCCATCAGCATCACTTTACCTCCACTGGCCGGTGTCCTATTAAAAATACTGTGATCCAAACAATCGCTTTGGACAGCTTTAAGTATTACCGAAGCGAGACGCTGTTTTTTTGCTCTGCTTGACCCGACAAAACCGGTAAAAATTTGCCGAGAAACACCAGGAAACGCTATGAAAAAAATACTGTTCGTGACCAGCGAAGCCTATCCGCTAATCAAGACGGGTGGTTTAGCCGATGTTTCCGGCAGCTTGCCTAAAGCGTTAGTCGGCTTGTCCCAAGACGTCCGTCTAATTATTCCAAACTATCAAAGCCTTAATCTAGCAGAAAAACCGACGTTTATCGGCACGGTGCGGGTTGACAACCACCCGGTACACATCCTTGAAAGCTACATGCCCGATTGCAAAATTCCTGTTTGGCTGGTCGATTATCCGGCTTATTTCGGCCATCCAGGCAATCCTTACACCGACGCTAAAGGCCAGCCTTGGCCAAACAACAGCCAACGGTTCGCTTTGTTCTGCCGCATCGCTGTGGAAGTCGCCATGAACCGGGCCAGCCTCAATTGGCAACCGGACATCGTCCATTGCAACGACTGGCAAAGCGGTCTCGTCCCGGCTTATTTGTCTTTGGAAAAAAAACGCCCCAAAACACTGTTCACCCTTCACAACCTGGCCTACCAAGGCCTGTTCCCCGCCGCCGAGGCCATTTCTTTAAACATCCCCGGCAAATTATGGAATGCCGAAGGCCTGGAGTTTTATAACAAACTGTCGTTCATGAAAGGCGGCCTGGTTTATGCCGACCACATCACAACGGTCAGTCCGACTTACGCACTGGAAATCCAAACCCCTGAATTCGGCTACGGTTTAGAGGGTTTATTAGCGGTTAGAGAAAAAAACTTGACCGGAATCATCAACGGCATAGACACCGAGCAATGGAACCCGGCGACCGACCGTCACATAAAACAAACCTATGACGAACCCACCTTGGAACGCAAAGCCGTCAATAAATGTGCATTGCAAACCCGGATGGGATGGCCTGTTGATGATAAGCGTCCGCTGTTCGGCCTAATTAGCCGGTTAGTGACACAAAAAGGCATCAGTTTAGTACTCGACAGCTTGCCCGAATTGCTCAAAATGCCCGTCCAATTGGTCGTGCTAGGCTCGGGCGAGCCGGTCATCGAACAGCGCCTGCGTGAAGTAGCCGACCGCTACCGGGAAAAATTCGCTCTAGTCATCGGCTACGACGAACCCTTAGCCCACCAGATAGAAGCCGGCGCAGACTTATTCTTAATGCCCTCGCTGTTTGAGCCGTGCGGATTGAACCAAATGTACAGCCAACGTTACGGCACCGTTCCCATCGTGCGCAAAACCGGCGGCTTAGCCGACACCGTTGTCGACAGCCTGCCCCACTCGATAGCCGACAAAACCGCCACAGGCATCGTGTTTAAAGGCACCTCGGCAGGATCCCTGCTTGAAGCCGTCAAACGCGCCCTGTTGCTGTACAACGACGCGAATGTTTGGCGAAAACTACAGACCCACGGCATGCGTAAAGATTTTTCCTGGCGGCACAGTGCCGAATTGTATCTAGGTCTGTACGATACGCTCTAGCCGCCTGGCCACATCCTCATTTCCTAGCTTCTATCAGCTTAATGAGATCGGTGCTGGCATCATCGACAAGCATTTTTGAAAAACCGCAAGCCCTGACGCTTTTAACCGTATTGCGGTTGATATTCGCCCCGATTAAGGCCAGCGTCAGAGGGTTAAGCCGGTTCATTAGCCCCGCCAAAACCGGATTTTGGCTCAACACATGCTCTAACAACAAAACCTGACCGCCTGGCTTGCACACCCGATAAAGTTCCCTAAGGCCCTTGCTGGGGGAGGGTACCGAGCAAAAAACAAAGGACGCAATGACGGTATCGAAGCTGTTGTCGGCATAACAAAGGGATTGCACATCCATGAGCTGCAAATCGACCGTGCAGTGCTTCAGGGCTTTTTTGCGCTCCGCTTGCAGGAGCATTTTCTGACTAAAATCAATCGCCGTCACCCGGGCGGCCTGAGGATAGAAATCAAAATTCTTGCCTGTGCCAACGCCTACCTCAAGAATATGGTGACCCTCAACTTTTTGCCAAAGCCGTCGCCGCCAGCGTTTAAAGAAAAACCCCTCCAGCGCCGCCTCCATGAGGTCGTAAATGGGCGCAATGCGGTCGTAACGCTTGCTGATGTTTAAACTGCCGGGCGACATCGCGGCTAGGCTGTTTAGCTAGGGGTTACGGGTTGGGAACCAAATAAACCGACTTTTCTTCCGGCAAAGCCCACATCGCCCCGGTCAACGGATCAACTATCAACATGCCAAAAAGACCGCCTAGGACTACATTGCCCCAATACCAGCTATTTAATTGTGCACGCAGGGGCGTGGTTTGCGTGCCGAAGCCGTCTTTTTGAAAGGTTAGCGTGTAGTGTTCGCCCCTAAAATAACCGGCATCCGGCCTTAACACTAAGGTTTCAGGCGTGGTACCGCCATGAATCGCCCGGCCTTGCTGGTTGGTCACGGTAAAATGAGCACGGTCTGGAAAACTGGTGATGCTGACCGGATTAGGGGAATGGTTGACAATACTGGCACACCCCGTTAACACGGCGACGGCAAACCCTACAGCCCTTGTTTTTTTCATTGACATAACGGAATCCTAATAAAAATTAAAAATACAGGCGTGCCCAGAACGGGTGCTATTTGTGCATGCGCTGCTGGAACAAGTGATCAATCTTCTGGCTGTCTTGAGGACGGCGAACATCGGGTGCAACGGCTGGGCGGGGCGGGGTGCTGACAGCCGGTTGGGGCGGTGCTGCTACCGGCACGGCCACCACCGCTTCCTCGGGGCATGTATCCAGATGCATCAGAGTGCCGTAGCTGGTGTCCTGGTCGAAGTTTTCCCACGCGTACAACGGGTAGACGATTGGTTTAGTGGGTATCAGCAACGTCAGCAAATCGATCACACCGCTCCCCGTCCGGCCGACGGTGTTGATGACACCTTTGAGCAGGCCGCCGGTTAAGCCGAGAAAAATGTTGCTGTCGTTGGTAACGTTAATAATGCCTTTAGAGATTTCTGGTGTGCTTATTAACAAATTGGCCAAAACCCGCAAGCCTTTTTCATTCACTTTCTGACCGTAACTGCAAGACGGCTGGTTTTGCAGTCTGGTGGCCGCTTGCGCTAAGGCGGCGTAATCTACCGTCTGATCAGCCCGTGCGCTAACTGGGACTATACCCAGCCACGCCGTATACCCCAGCACTATGGCGAACCGGTTGAATTGATTCATGATTATTCCTATAGAAGTTGGTTTTAAATGAACGCCGCCAAGTATAGCAGAGCTTTAATTTTTAGTTCCCCAATGCCTTGGACAGGGCATGAGCCAGTGCGCCGGCGGGGGTGGTTTTTTTCACTGCTGGGTTCTGAGGCTTTTTTTGTGCGGAAAACTCGGTTTCTGGTGTTGTTTTCATGCTCAAACCAATGCGCTGGTGCGTCACATCCACCACCAATACCCGCACCTTTACGATATCGCCCACCTTCACCGCCTGCCTAGGGTCTTTAACAAACGTATCGGACAACTGCGAGATATGCACCAAGCCGTCCTGATGCACGCCAATATCCACGAAAGCACCAAAATTGGCGACATTGGTCACCACGCCGGACAGGCTCATGCCGGGTTGCAGGTCGGTGATTTTCTCGATACCGGCGGCGAATTCCACGCTTTTGAATTCCGGCCTGGGGTCACGACCCGGCTTTTCCAACTCCTGCAAAATATCGCTGACGGTGGGCAGGCCGAATGGCCCGTTGACAAAATCGGCCGGATTGAGCTGGCGTAAAAATTGGCTTTTTCCGAGCAAATTGCGGATGGATTGGCCGGTGCGCTGGCTAATGGCCTCGACCACCGGATACGCTTCAGGATGCACGGCGGAAGCATCGAGCGGGTTATCGCCGTGGTTAATCCGCAAGAAGCCGGCCGCCTGCTCAAAAGTCTTATCGCCTAAGCGGGGGATTTTTTTCAATTGCTGGCGGTTCTTGAACGGACCGTTTTCGTTGCGATAAACAACGATATTTTCGCTGACGCTGGCGGTCAACCCCGACACTTGTTTCAACAACGCCACCGAGGCCGTATTGACATCGACGCCCACCGCGTTCACGCAGTCCTCGACCACGGCGTCCAAACTTCGCGCCAATTGCATTGGATTGACATCGTGCTGGTATTGGCCGACGCCGATCGCCTTCGGCTCGATTTTCACCAGTTCGGCCAGCGGGTCTTGCAGGCGGCGGGCGATGGACACCGCCCCGCGCAACGACACATCTAAATTCGGGAACTCTGTCGCCGCTACGTGCGAAGCCGAATACACCGACGCGCCCGCCTCCGACACCACCATCTTGCTGAATTTCAAGTGCGGATGCCGCTTCATGACATCAGCCACTAATTGGTCGGTTTCACGCGAAGCCGTGCCGTTGCCGATGCTGACCAAACTGACCTTAAACGCAGCGATCACCTTCGCCAACGTGGCGATGGATTCATCCCACTGCCGGCGCGGCGGATGCGGATACAGCGTGTCGGTGGCCAGCAGCTTGCCGGTGGCATCGACCACCGCCAGCTTAACGCCGGTGCGGATGCCCGGGTCCAGGCCCATCGTCACCTTCGCCCCGGCCGGGGGCGAGAGCAGCAAATCGCGCAGGTTGCCGGCGAACACGCGGATCGCCTCCTGCTCCGCCGCTTCGCGCAGGCGTTGTTTCAAATCCAATTCCAAACGGGTGAACAACTTGATTTTCCAGGCCAGGCGGGCGGTTTCCGCCAACCAAGCATCGGTAGCTTGGCCGTCGCCCTTTATCGCCAAACGCTGAGCGACTTGGCTGGTGCAAGCATCATGCCCCGCCGCCGCATCCTGGGCCGGCTGCAAGCGCACCGTCAACAGTCCTTCATTGCCGCCCCGGAACAATGCCAAAGCCCGGTGCGAGGGGATTTTGGCAATGGCCTCCTGATAGTCGAAATAATCTTTGAACTTGGCCGCCTGCGGCTCCTTGCCTTCGGCCACTGCCGAAACCATCACGCCCTGCCGCCAGACCGCCTCGCGCAAATCCGCCAACAAAGCGGCATCCTCGGCCAAGTGCTCCATGATGATTTGCCGGGCACCGTCCAAGGCGGCGGCGGCATCGGCCACGCCTTTATCGGCATCGACGAAAGCCAAAGCCGCTTGCTCAGGGATAAGGCGGCGGTCGGCCAGCAAAGCCTGCGCCAATGGCTCCAGTCCGGCTGCGCGGGCCATTTGCGCCTTGGTGTGCCGCTTCGGTTTGTACGGCAGATACAAATCCTCCAACAAGGTTTTGCTGTCCGCCTCGGCAATGGACCGCGCCAAGTCGTCGGTCAATTTTTCCTGGCTGCGGATGCTGGCCAAAATCACCTCACGGCGGGCGTTCAACTCACGCAAATAGCCAAGACGTTCCTCTAATTGGCGCAATTGGGTGTCATCCAAGCCGCTGGTGACTTCTTTTCGGTAACGGGCAATAAACGGCACGGTCGCGCCTTCATCCAACAAGGCCACGGCGGCGGCCACTTGCTTGGGGTTTACGGTTAATTCATCGGCTATTTTTAAAATGATGTCCATTGTGGCCACGCTGAAAAATCGGTGATTCTAACAAACCGCAAGCCCTTGCACAGGCCGAAAAAAAATCCCCAAAACAGTTTGCGTTAGTTAATGAGAATTGTTATTATTCGCATCAGCAAGTAAATGACCTCTTGCTCACTCTTGTTTAACGCACGACCCTTCAAGCGTGCGTTAAACTTTTTTTTCAGACATAGCAGGTACGTTATGACAAAGCAGCCCCCTTCTCTCGAAAAAACCGACTTGATCAGTCTGCATGCCTCCACCTGTCTGACCATGACGGAATTTATTAACGGGTGCCATTGCCCAAAACTGGCGCATTTTATCGTCCATCAACTGCGGCGTCTGCTGGCTCACCCTGAACTGGAACGCGCCCACGAATACCGCCACATGTACCAACAACTGTTGGAGCATTGGCAAAAAATAACCGCCTACCTGCTCGAGCAACAAAGGCAGCGGCACCAAACTTCTCACTGAACAGAGCCGGACATCAAGCTTTAAAGTAGCCGCTAAGATGACGTAAGCGGCCCGCACACCAACCACGGCCCCGCTAGCTGCGCTGAACGGGCCGGTTTTTGCTTGTGCACCGCGTGTCGCTTACGCATAATGGCAGCCCATTACGAATAGCCTAGCCTGCACGGCGGCAGCGCGTAGGCTAAGCGTTACAACCGCCATAAAGCCAACCCATAACCCAAAGAACCGGTTTACTTTAACCCCGTTTAACGCGCTTAAACATGTCTTTTTGATGTTGACCAATCCTACGCTCAAATCCTGGACCCGCATCCACAAATGGACCAGCTTAGTCTGTACAGTCTTTATTTTGCTGCTGTGCCTAACTGGCCTGCCGCTGATTTTTGCCGATGAAATCGACCACGCCCTAGGCCATCGGGTGGTAGCACCCGTGCTGCCGGAACCGGCAGGTAACGTTGCGGTGGATACCGTCATCAACGCCGCCCGCGCCTTGCGTCCGAACGATGCCGTGCAATTCCTCAGTGCCGATAGCCATGCCCCGGATTTATGGTTCGTCAGCATGGGGGTGGGCGCAGAGACCACAGCTTCTTATACCTTCGATGCCCGAACCGGGGCTTTACTGAGCGAATACCCGTTAAACCAAGGTTTTATGAACATTTTACTGCGGCTGCATGTGGATTTATTCGCAGGCACTCCAGGGACGCTGTTCCTAGGTCTAATGGGAACGCTGCTGCTGATTTCGTTGGTATCAGGCGTCGTTTTATACGCTCCGTTCATGCGCAAACTGGCTTTCGGTACGGTGCGTTACGGGCAATCGTCTCGGTTGGTTTGGCTGGATTGGCACAATTTAACCGGCATTGCCACGCTGGCTTGGTTGTTCGTAGTCGGCTTAACCGGCGTGATTAACAGCCTGGCCGAACCCATACTCGACCAATGGCAGGCCGGGGAATTGGCGGACATGCTGGCACCTTACCAAGACCAGCCCGTTCTGCCGTTGCAGGCTTCCGTAGAGCAAGTCCTGGCCGCCGCCGCAATGCCGAACAAATCCCTAAGTTTCTTAGCCTTCCCGGGTAGCCCGTTTGCCGGCCAAAACCACTTCATCGCCTACCTGCAAGGCAAAACACCACTGACCTCGCAGCTGCTGACACCGGTGTTGATCGATGCGCAAACCGGGATGGCTGTAGACTCACGCGACTTGCCGCCGCAGGTAACCGCCTTGCTCATCTCAAAGCCTTTGCATTTTGGCGATTACGGCGGCCTGCCGCTAAAAATTATCTGGGCCTTGCTGGATGTGCTGGCCATCGTGGTCTTGTACAGCGGTTTGGTGCTGTGGCTGAAAAAACGCCGAGGCACTGGAACGTCATGAAGCGAATCCGCAGCCGGCTAAAAATCTGGGCCTTGCCGCTGCTGCTAGCCGCACTGAGCGGGTACGGCCTGATCGCCGCTTTGCTCTACGACGGCTGGGGCGATGCCTTGTCATGGTTTGCCCTGTCCGCCCCCATTGCCGCCACCTTGACCCCGGTGGCAAATGCACTGATTTCCAAATTTCGCAAAACGCAAGTCCAAAAATGACAGGCAGGGCGTTCACCCGGCCGCCGCCCATTATCTCCAAAGAGACGCATTTGACATGAACACATTGTATAAAAACCGCTGGCTGCCCACCGTTCTCACGGCTTTGCCGCTGTGTTTGCCGTCGCCGGGTTCAGCCGCTAAACCCGCTACTGCCACTGAACCAGCAATCGAGGAACGCTTGCCGGCGGTGACCGTGGTGGCCAAACAGCCAACTCGCGAGGACGGGAGCAAAAGCTATGTGGTCGAACGCAGCCTCAGTGCCACTAAGACCGACACCCCGTTACTGGAAACGCCGCAATCCATCAGTGTGGTCACCCAAAAAGAAATTGCCGCCCGTGCTTCGCAAAGCATCACACAGGCAGTGGCTTACACCCCGGGCGTGGTCAGCGGGCTGTTTGGTCCCAGCACCCGTGACGATTACTTTAACTTACGCGGCTTTTCAGGTACGCAATACCTGGACGGCACCCGGCTAATGAACTCGGGTACCAGCTACGCCCAGTTACGGGTCGACCCTTACGGATTAGAGCGGATCGAGGTGCTGCGCGGGCCGGCTTCGGTGCTGTACGGACAAAATCCGCCCGGCGGTTTAGTGAACACGGTCAGTAAACGGCCCACCGAGCAGCCCTTCCATGAAGTCCAATTGCTAGGCGGCAGCTTTGACCGGATACAAGGCGGTTTCGATTTTGCAGGGCCTGTCAAAGGCCGGGACGATGTCTTGTACCGCTTGGTCGGCCTGGCCCGAAACAGCGGCACCCAAGTCGATTTTGTCAACGACGACCGCTATTTCATCGCCCCCAGCCTCACCTGGAAGCCCAGCGATCGAACCTCGCTGACTTTTTTAAGCCACTACCAAAAAGACAAAACCGGCGACGCCATGCAGTTTTTGCCCTATGAAGGCACGGTGCTGCCCAACCCCAACGGTCCCATCCCCAGCAACCGCTTTCTGGGCGAGCCGAATTTCAACTCCTTTGTCCGTGAACAATTCGCCGTCGGCTACGCCTTAGAACACCAGTTCAACGAGACGATCAAGGCGCGGCAAAACCTGCGCTACGACGACATCACCAGCAACTACCGGGGTATTTATCCTGATTTTTACTACGGCTTTGATTATGATCAGGGCCGGTTGATTCCTGGCGCCAGCTTTGTCAATCCTGAAATGAGCGAGATTTTCCGCTTTGGCTCAGCCTTTGATGACCGGATGCAAACCTTCACCCTAGACAACCAACTGCAAGCCGATGTCGTCACCGGTAGCCTGCGGCACACTTTTTTAGCCGGCCTGGATTTCCGGCAATTTTCGGCGCAGCGCAATAACGGCTCTACCGACATAGATTTGCCGGAACTGATTTTGGATGTTTACAACCCGCAGTACGGCAACGCCTTCCCGCCGATCGCGATGACCCAAAAAACCGATCAGAGCCAAAGCCAAACGGGCTTGTACGGGCAAGACCAAGTTCGCCTAGGACGCTGGCTGGCCACGGTAGGCGTGCGCTACGACTGGGCCACTATGGAAACCATCACAGCCGACCAGGACGACCCCGGCCGCGACGGTACCACGTTACAAAACGAACAAGCGTTCACCTACCGAACCGGCCTAAATTATTTGTTCGACAGCGGCGTAGCCCCGTATTACAGCTATTCAGAATCGTTTGAGCCCTTACCCGGAACCACTTTTTTAGGTGCCACATTCCAGCCTAGCACGGGGCGACAGCACGAGTTCGGCGTGAAGTACCAACCGTTAGGTTACGACGCCTTATTCACCGCAGCGTGGTTCAACCTGACCCAGCAAAATATATTAACCCCCGACCCCAACCCCGCCCATTTCGGCTTTAGCGTGCAAACCGGCGCGGCCCGTTCGCAGGGCGTAGAATTGGAAGGTAAAATTCATTTCGACATCGGCCTGGATGCCGTCGCCTCCTACACCTACACCGACACCGAAGTTACCCAAACCAATACCCCTGCGGAACTGGGCAAGCGCTTGACCTACACGCCGGAACACCAAGCCGGGTTATGGCTGGATTACACCCAGCCGCGCGGCGTTCTGGCTGGGCTGGGCATGGGCAGCGGGCTGCGCTATGCCGACGGCAATTTCGGCGACCTCAGCAACAGCCAAAAAACCCCCGCCTACGTTTTGATAGATGCCGCCGTGCATTACGACATCGGAAAATTGGACAACCACCTGCGCGGCATGCGTCTGGCCGTAAACATGAGTAACTTGTTCGACGAACAGTACTTTACGACCTGTTTTGGCGGCAGTTGTTTTTTTGGCGACCGCCGCACGGTGCTGGCCAGTCTGCGCTACACCTGGTGAACCACCGGGCGTATGCAAAAGCCGTCCGGGGATTAACCCGCCGACATCTGTGCCATACTACTGCTTCATTGCTGGATTAGGCTGGCGACACTTCAGTTTGTACCGCCTTTTTTTGCCCTAGATACCTTAAAAAAAACCGACCGATACCTGAACGCCATCATGCGCACTACACAATTCCCCCTTAACACCGTCAAAGAAACCCCCGCCGACGCCGAAATCATCAGCCATCAGTTAATGATCCGCGCCGGACTCATCCGCAAGCTCGCCGCCGGTTTGTACACCTGGCTGCCGTTAGGCTTGCGCGTGTTGCGCAAGGTGGAAGCCATCGTCCGGGCCGAAATGGACCAGGCCGGGGCGCTGGAAGTGTTGATGCCGACCCTGCAACCGGCCGAGTTGTGGCAGGAAACCGGCCGCTGGGAGCACTACGGGCCGGAATTGGCGCGGCTAAAAGACCGGCACGAGCGCGATTTTTGCCTAGGTCCGACGCACGAGGAAATCATCACCGATTTGGCGCGCAGCGAGCTGAAAAGCTACAAGCAATTGCCGATCACCTATTACCAGATTCAAACTAAAATCCGCGACGAAATCCGCCCGCGTTTCGGTGTCATGCGTTGCCGCGAGTTCATCATGAAGGATGCCTATTCCTTCCATCTGGATCCAGCCTCGCTGCAACAGACTTACGCGCTGATGTACCGCACCTACACCCACATTTTCAATCAGTTCGGCCTGAAATTCCGCGCCGTGGTCGCCGACTCCGGTTCCATCGGCGGGGCGGTGTCGCATGAGTTTCATGTCTTGGCCGAATCCGGCGAAGACGCCATCGCCTTCTCGGACACTAGCGATTACGCCGCCAACCTCGAAAAGGCCGAAGCGGTAATGCCATCCGGCGAACGCCCCGCCCCGGCCGCCGCCCTGGTTTTGGCGGACACGCCCAACCAGCACAGCATCGAGGCGGTCAGCCGGTTTTTCACTATCCCGGCCAGCCAGTGCCTGAAAACGCTGATCGTCAAAGGCGAGGAAGAAGGCGGCTTGGTGGCGTTGTTGCTGCGCGGCGACCACGAGCTGAACAAAATCAAGGCCGAAAAACTCGACGGCGTGTTGGCGCCGCTGGTGCTGGCCAGCGAAGCAGAAATCATCGCCGCCTGCGGGTGCAAGCCGGGTTCCATCGGCCCTATCGGTTTAGGCCTTCCGGTCATCGCCGACCGCAGCGTCAGCGTGATGGCGGATTTTGTTTGCGGCGCCAACCAGGACGGCCGGCATTACCAAGGTGTCAACTGGGAACGCGACCTGCCGCTGCCCCGTATCGAAGACTTGCGCTTGGTGGTCGAAGGCGACCTAAGCCCGGACGGGCAAGGCCAAATCACCTTGGCGCGCGGCATCGAAGTCGGCCATATTTTTCAGCTCGGCAGCAAATACAGCGCGGCAATGAAGGCGGGCATCATCAATGAGGCCGGCAAGCACCAGATCCTGCTCATGGGCTGCTACGGCATCGGCATATCCCGCGTGGTCGCCGCCGCCATCGAACAAAACCACGACGCGCGCGGCATCATCTGGCCGAAAAACCTGGCCCCGTTCCAAGTCGCCTTGTTGCCGATGAACATGCACAAATCCGAACGCCTGAAAACCTTAGCAGCAACGTTGTACCAAGACTTGCAGGCGGCCGGCATTGACGTGTTGTTCGACGACCGCAAAGTGCGCGCCGGTTTCATGTTCTC
>DBNW01000031.1 GCA_002299425.1 Methylococcaceae bacterium UBA662
TAGGCCGCAACGATGTCGGGCGGGTCGCGGCGGTCGGCAGTGTCGCGCTGACCGAGAAAATGATTGTGGAGCGCTATTCCCATGTCATGCACATCGTCTCCAATGTGGTCGGCACCTTGTTGCCCGGCAAAAATGCCTTCGATGTGCTGGCAGCCACCTTCCCGGCGGGTACGGTCAGCGGTGCGCCGAAAATCCGCGCCATGGAAATCATCGACGAACTGGAACCGGTCAAGCGCGGCATTTATGCCGGTGCCGTGGGCTATTTGTCCTGGTCGGGCAACCTGGACACCGCCATCGCCATCCGCACGGCAGTGATCAAAGACGGCGTCCTGCATATCCAAGCCGGGGCCGGCATCGTTTACGATTCGATACCGGACAATGAATGGGAAGAAACCCTCAACAAAGGCCGCGCCATTTTTCGTGCGGTGAGCATGGCCGAAGCCGGCCTGGACGGGGGGTTGGCATGAGCATCCATGTGGTCATGATCGATAACTACGACTCGTTCACCTACAATCTGGTGCAATACTTAGGTGAACTGGGCGCTAAAGTCACCGTGGTTCGTAACGACCAAGTCAGTGTCGAGGGCATTGAACGCTTGTTGCCCGATAAAATCGTCATCTCGCCCGGCCCGTGCACACCCAAGGAAGCTGGCATATCGGTCGCCGCCATCAACCATTTCAAAGGCGTAAAGCCCATTCTGGGCGTCTGCCTGGGCCACCAAAGCATCGGCTATGCCTTCGGCGGCCACATCGTCCATGCCAAACGCATCATGCACGGCAAGACCTCCGCCGTTTATCACCGTGATTTGGGCGTGTTCCAAGGCTTAACCAATCCGTTCACCGCCACCCGCTACCACTCTTTGGTGATCGAACAAGCAAGCTTGCCCGATTGTCTGGAAATCACCGCCTGGACTCAAGATGAAACCGGCACTATCGAGGAAATCATGGGCGTGCGCCATAAAACCTTGGCTATCGAAGGCGTGCAATTCCACCCCGAGTCCATCTTGACCGAACACGGCCATGATTTATTGCGGAATTTTTTGCTGAAGTGACCCATGCCTGAACGGTGCCTTGAACCCGTTTTTAGGTTTTACTGCGTACCCCCAAGCTTTTTCAGGAGCTAGCACATGTGTACTACCTGTGGTTGTCAAGTTACCGTCGGCAACCGGCATTTTCTGTTGACCCCGCCCCAAACCCAGCCGGTCACGGCCGTGACCGTGCTCAGCAACTTGTTGCAGCATAATGACGAACAAGCCCACCGTAACCGCAGCCAGTTTGATGCCCACGCGGTGCTGGTGATTAACCTGATGTCCTCGCCCGGTTCGGGAAAAACGGCACTGTTGGAGGCGACCATCCAAAAGCTCAAGGATACCATCCGCATTGCCGTGATAGAAGGCGACCTGGAAACCGAAAACGATGCCGAGCGTATCCGCGCCCAAGGCGTGCCGGCTTATCAAATCACCACCGGCACCGCCTGCCATTTGGACGCCCATTTGGTGGCCGGGGTCTTGCCGCAACTGGATTTGGCAAACATCGACTTGGTGTTCATTGAAAATGTCGGCAATTTGGTCTGTCCGGCCAGTTTTGATTTGGGCCATCACCGCAATATCACCTTGCTGTCCGTCACCGAAGGCGACGACAAACCGGCCAAGTATCCGGTGATGTTCCGCGCCGCCGACCGGGTACTGATCACCAAAACCGACTTGCTGCCGCATCTGGACGACTTCTCGGTCGAAAAAGCCGAGCGTTGCCAGCGCGCCTTGGCCAGCCCGGTGCCGGTTTTGCCGCTGTCCAGCCGCACCGGTGAAGGCATGGACGTTTGGCTGGACTGGTTGCAGCAGGAAGTCAGTGACCACAGGCAGCGGGTTGCAAACCACCAAACGCTCAAGCCAAAAATGCAGGAAGACGGACTGAAACGACACCAACCGGAGCCGCGCCCGCGTTTCCGGCCGGTCGCCCGCACTTAAGGTTTTAAGGCAAACCCCATGCCCACCGCCCAAGAATGGCTAACAAAAATTACCGCCCTGCCGTTGCCGGACAAGGTGCGGTTAATGAATGTCTGCGGCGGCCACGAGCGCTCCATTGCCTTAGCCGGTTTACGCAGTGCCTTGCCCCGTCAGATTGACCTGATACCCGGCCCCGGTTGCCCGGTTTGCGTTTGCCCGGAGCAAGACATTTATCTGGCCATACAACTGGCCTTGCAAGAAAACACGGTCTTGACCAGCTTTGGCGATATGCTGCGGGTGCCGGTCAATGTCGGCAAAAACAGCATCCGCTCGTTGGCGCAGGCTAAGGCCGCCGGGGCCGATGTGCGGCCCATCGCCTCGCCCCAGGAAGCCGTTCGGATAGCCTTAACCGAGCCTGACAAAACCGTGGTGTTCTTCGTCGCCGGTTTTGAAACCACCATCGCCCCCGTGGCCGCCCTGCTCGCCGAGGGCATGCCCGACAATTTGCTGCTGTTGCTGAGCGGACGCCTGACGTGGCCCGCCGTGGCCATGTTGCTGGAGTCTGGGCAGCCGGGCTTTGACGCCCTGATCGCGCCGGGGCATGTGGCAACGGTGATGGGGGCGCAGGAATGGGCGTTTGTGGTCGAACAGCACCGTCTGCCGGCGGCGGTCGCCGGGTTTTCCGTTGACAGCTTGTTGGCGGCGTTTTATTCGGTGTTGCGGCAAGTGATTGAGAAAAAACAATTTTTGGACAATTGTTACCGGCAAGCAGTGAAACCCGAAGGCAACCTTTGGGCCAAGCGGCTGATTGCCGAGCACTTAACTGTGGTCGATGCGCCGTGGCGCGGCATCGGCGTCATCCCGGCCTCCGGCTTTGCATTGCAAGACCGCCATGCCCGGCACAATGCCCGTCTGCGTTACCCTAAGTTGGCCCGAGCAGCCCGTGATCGTGCCGGCACCATGCCGCCCGGTTGCGATTGCGCCGGGGTGGTGTTGGGCAAGATTACGCCGCTGCAATGCCGTATCTACGGTTCGCCGTGTACCCCGCGCACACCGGTGGGGCCGTGCATGGTGTCGGATGAAGGCACTTGCCGGATCTGGTGGTCGGAAGGCTTGCGTAAAGCCCCTGAAGGTGCCGAGGTTTGCTGAACCCCTCCGGCACCGTGGCGCTGCAAGCGGTTCGGGTTGTGGTCACCGGCAGGGTGCAAGGCGTGGGCTACCGCCCCTTTGTGAGTCGGCTGGCCCATGAATTGGGCTTGACCGGTTGGGTGCGTAACTGCGGCGGGCAGGTGGAAATCCACGCCGAAGGCACCGCCGATGCCTTGGCGGATTTTATTTCCGGCCTGAAGCGCCATGCCCCGCCGCTGGCGCGGCCGCAAGTGAGCGAAGCGCACGCACGGGAACCAACCGGTTACAACGCTTTTGAGATTCTCACCAGCACCGCCCCGGCTACGGCCAACCACCACATCCCGCCCGATTATTTTGTTTGCCGCGACTGCCTGGCCGAGCTGCACAACCCCAAGGAACGGCGTTACCGCTACCCGTTCATCAACTGCACCCAATGCGGGCCGCGTTACACCCTCATCGACCGCTTGCCTTACGATAGGCCGAATACCGCAATGGCCGGTTTTGTCTTGTGTCCAGAGTGCCAAAAAGACTACCACAACCCCCTGGACCGCCGTTACCATGCCCAGCCGTTGGCTTGCCCGCACTGTGGCCCTAGTTTGACTTACCAGCAGCCCGGTTTGGCCGATCAAACCGGCAACGAAGCCGCCTTGTCAGCTTGTTTGGCGGCATTGAGGGCGGGCTTGATTGTCGCCGTTAAAGGCATAGGCGGCTACCATTTGCTCTGTGACGCCAGCCGGGCCGATACCATCAGCCGCCTGCGTGTGCGCAAACACCGCCCCGATAAGCCCTTGGCGGTGTTGCTGCCGTGGCGGGGCGAAAACGGCTGGGCACTGGCCGTGCGGGTGGCGGCTCTGCAGGAAGCGGAAAAAGCCTGCCTAGTCTCGCCGCTGCGGCCCATCGTGTTGGTGAAAAAACGCGCAAACCCGCTGCTGGCCGACACCCTAGCCCCCGGTTTGGCGGAAGTCGGCCTGATGCTGCCGTACAGCCCGTTGCACCATTTGTTGGCGGATGGCTTTGGCGGTGCCTTAGTGGCGACTTCGGCTAACGTCAGCGGCGAGCCGGTGTTGACCGAAGCCGAGGCGGTGACCAGCCGCCTGGCGCAGGTGGCCGATGCCTTTTTGCATCATGACCGGCCCATCCGCCGCCCCGCCGATGACGGCGTTTATCGGCGCATAGCCGGCACACTGAGGCCGGTGCGGGTAGGGCGCGGCGGTGCGCCGATAGAATGGACACTGCCGTTCACATTCCGCCAGCCGCTGTTAGCGGTCGGCGCCGACCTTAAAAACACCGTGGCCTTAGGCTTCGGCGACCGGGTGGTGGTGTCCCCGCACATCGGTGATTGGGGCAGCCTAAGAAGTCAGCAGGTGTTTGAACAAGTGGTTGCCGATTTTCAAGCGTTGTACGGCATTAAACCGGCCGCCATCGTCTGCGACGCCCATCCGGGCTACCATTCCCGGCGCTGGGCCGAACAGTCCGGCTTGCCGGTGCTGCCGGTGCTGCACCACCACGCCCATGCTTCGGCATTGGCCGGCGAACACGGCCTGGCCGAAGCCTGTTTGGTGTTTACCTGGGACGGCTTAGGTTTCGGCGCGGACGGCGGCAGTTGGGGCGGGGAAACCTTGCTGGGCCAGCCCGGCCAGTGGCGGCGGGTGGGTTCGCTGCGGCCTTTTGCTTTGCCGGGTGGCGATAAAGCCAGCCGCCAGCCTTGGCGGTGTGCGCTTGCGCTGTGCTGGGAACTGGGGGAAGACTGGCCGGACTGCCCGGAGGATAGCCAGTGGCTGAAAGCGGCTTGGCAGCGCCAAATCAATTGCCCTGTGTCGAGTTCAGCCGGGCGCCTGTTTGATGCCGCCGCCGCCCTTACCGGCATCGCCCCCCATGCCAGCTACGAAGGCCACGCCGCCATGCGCCTGGAAGCCTGTAGCCATGAGACCGCAACCGTCATTGCCTTGCCCCTGTCGGGTAACGCCGATGGCTTATGGGTGACGGACTGGGGGCCCTTGGTCGGTTTTTTAAAAAACAAAGCGATAAACCCGGCCGAGCGGGCTTCGGTGTTCCATGCCAGTTTAGCCGCCGCCATTGTCGAGCAAGCACTGGCCCAGCGGCAGCACTGTTCCGTAACCACGGTAGGCCTGACCGGCGGTGTGTTCCAAAACCGTTTGCTGACGGAACAGGCATTATCCGGCTTGGAAAAACACGGCTTCAAGGTGCTGTTGCACGAACAAATCCCGGCAGGTGATGGCGGCATCAGTTTTGGCCAGTTGATTGAGGCGGGCGGCCGAAACCGTTAGGGCGAGTAGCCCGGATGGGGCGTCGCGTAATCCGGGCCGCGTGGTTTTAATGTAACCGCATTGCGTTACGCTTCATGCGGGCTACTGGCTAGGTGTCCGTCTAACTCGGGTACAGTGGCTGTAACGAAGAATCAACTTTATCGGCCATTTTCTTTCGGGCCTTGTTTTCGCTGAAGGCTTGGAATAGCGCCTTGCCTTGCCAAGCTTGCGCGGAATTTTTTCCGTACAGCACCCGGTTCAATTGCCCCATCTCATCCCGCAAGCGGGCTTCGCAATGCTGAGCGATTGCGCCCAGGCTGGTCTCCCCATACTGCTCGTGTCCCCAGGCTAACAAGGCGTTTTTAGCCGCCACCGCATCATTGGCCTGACAGGCTTGGCGCAAACGGCTGACGGCCGCGTCTTGGCGCGTATGGGAAGGCTCCGGTGCTGCATCGACCGATGTTTTCGATGGCGTTTTCAGCCAAAAAAACACGCCCGTCAACAGCCAGCCGCAGGCCAGTAATGCCGACAGCACGGGCCAGAAAAAAGCGTGCTGCGGCGGGTCGGCCGGTTGCTTGCTTGCCGCTGTTTGCCCAGGTAAATCAGGCGTGCTGACTTCGGTAGGTGTTGATGCGTGGGGTGCGCCCACGACGGTTACGGTCATTGCCGGCAGCTTGGCCCAGACCATTTTTTCGGTCAGGGTATTGAACCAGGGGATGGCCACTTCGGGTAAGGTGTAGGTTCCCGGTTGGTTGGGCATAAACGCCCATTTTTCTTGGCGTTGGGCAATCACCCCACCGGCCACTTGTTGTTCGCTCAAGGCCGGCTGGTCGGCATAGGTTTTTATGCCGTCGTTATCGAAGCCCGCGTTAAGTTCGGGCAATTGCCCGATGCTGGCACCTCGTGCGGTCAAGGTGAGTGTCCGGGTCAGCGGTTCGCCCACGTTCATGTTCTGGGTGTCGCCCGACCAGTGTTGTGTCAGTTCCAGTTGTTCCGCCGGCAGCCACTGCCCGCCGGTAAAGTTGGCCGGTTGCGGGCGCACGTTCAGCGTTACCGGTTTGGATTCGAGCCGTTGGCTGCGGGTGAACGGGGGGTCTAGAAACGTATTCAACGCCGGCTGCCCGCTCGCCACCACGTCGGCCGTCAACGCTAACGGCGGAATGGTCAGGACACCGCTTTTCTGCGGAAAAAGGGCGTAGCTGCGCTCGGTCACTGAATAGTCGATGCCGTTGATGGGGGTGTTGTAATGGCTGTCCTCACCGAGCTTTTCGATGACCGCATCGGCAAGCGTAGGCTCTGTCAAACGGGCTTGGGCGATGTCGACCCGGGTGTACAGTTTCAGGGTGTAAATGACTTGCGCCTGCAAATAAGGATTTTCCGGTGCCGCGCTAACTTCCAAAAACAGCTCGGCATTATGGTTGCCGGAAAGCTGGTCGGTTGCCCCTGCTGTCACGTCTATCGTTAACGTGGGGCTGCGGTCTTTACCAAAGGAAATGGGTGGGATTAGTAATGTGCCGGATTGTTTGGCCTGCACCGACACCGTCCATTTGCGAGACTGGCTGTTTTTGCCATTAACCCAAGAGGAACGGTGCGCTTGGCTTTGCCCTAACACTGAAAAATCTTTTTCTAACGGGCTGAAATCCGGGTTTGCATCCGGCGTTTGCGAGGCGGTAAAAATGATTTGGAAGGTTTCGTCCACGTTAATTGGGTTGCGGTCGACGGATACGGAAATAGCGGCTGCCCGTAGCGACAGCGGCAACAAAAGCAAAAAAACCAAGCCAAGCAGGGGGGGCAAAACGCTATTTTTCATGATGAGTCAAAGAAAGCAGAAGGGGAGAAATGGCATACATCCGCACCGTCAAGTTCCTAAACCTAAATGCCGTGCCGCCATCAATACGCCAATGACGGTCAGGCTGTCTTTGAGTTCATTGCGGTGAACCATGTCCAATAACTGTGTAAACGGCAGTTTCCGCAGCGTCAGTTGTTCGGTTTCATCCGGCTGCGGTTGGCCAAAGCACAAGTCCGTTGCCACAAACACAAAGGCATGCTCGTTAGTGACGGAATTGCTGGTGTTAAATTCATAAATCAATGCCCACTGCGCGGCTGTAATGCCGGTTTCCTCCAGCAACTCGCGTTGCGCCGAAGCCAACGGTGAGACCTGTTTGTCGCCGCCGCCCTCGGGGATTTCCCAACTGTATTCGCCGAGCGGGAAACGGTATTGCCCGACGATGTAGGTGTTGCCTTCGGCATCAATCGGCACGATGCCAATCGCCCAGTTTTTAAAATCGACACAGGTATAAACGCCGTCTGTCCCGGAAGGGGTGATGACATCATGGTGCGCGATGCGAATCCAGGCGGTTTCATGCACGGTTTTTTGGGTCAACACGGTCCAGGGGTTTTGTTCTGACACGGCTTTACGCTCTCCAGCACACGGTTTAAAGGGTTTGCCGCCGGTCTTCGGTTTTTAAAGGGCGGCAGGCTCATTGTCGGTAAAACCGCTATTAAACTCAACCGTCGCCACCACTTAAGTTTTGCCGCTAAGCTTAACCAGCCCTGAACATTTTCAGCCGCTTAAGGTTTTAAAGCAAAAAAGCAAAAAAAAAAAAATCGTCTACACTAAAAAACACCCAAAAAGCGTCAGCCTAACAAGGCTTTATTCCCTTATTTTGCTGTTTATGAAAAGACAACTGTTTTGTCGGTTAAAAGCCATGCCTTACAAATCTTGTCACGGTTTCACCTTAGTGGAAGTGTTAGTGTCTCTTGTTATCTTGGCACTGGGCATTTTAGGTACGATCGCCATGCAAACTTACGCCCTTAACGACAGCCAAGACGCCTATTTGAGAACACAAGCCATTTTTCTGGTCCACGACATCGGCGATAGGATACGGGCAAATACCGCTGGCTGGGCCTTTGTCCCGTCGCCTTTTGACTTCGCCTGCAATCAGCCGGGAGCCAATTGCTTACCCGTACAAATGGCGCAATTCGATTACGGGTACTGGCAAAACGCAGTCGCTACGCAATTGCCGGGCGGCGTAGGCGAGGTGCACAGGCGGGGGGCGTTGTGTTCGGGCGCTGCTGCCGAAGGCTTAGGGGTAAAAATCACTTGGCCAAGGGCCAATGTCGATATCACTAATCGGCTGGGTCCGGCCTGTTTTTCTGTGGATATTGTGCTATGAAGCCTCGGCAGAACGGTTTTAGCTTGGTCGAATTGATCGTTACCTTGTTGATTAGTGCGCTGCTGATTGCGGCCGTCTCCACGTTGCTGCTGCAAAGCAGGCGGATGTTCGCTAAGCAACAGGCGTTAAGCGTGCTGGTGGAAGACGGCCGCTATGCCGTCGAGGTGATCGCACGCGAGTTGCGGCTGGCGGGCTTTTTGGTGCATCCGAACCGGCCGCTGGCGGAACCCCCCAATTACAGAAGACAGGATTTGTTTAGCCTGCAAAACAATGTGACCGATTCCGGCATTGACCTTGCCCCAAACGAACACATCCGGGGCAGTTTTAACGGCTCCGGTTTCGCCAACCCGGCTGATACCAACCGCATGGTTTTTCGGTATCAAATCAATCCTAGCGGCAGTTGCAGCGACCGGCAATTTACCGTCAAGGCCGAGTGCCGCGACCAAGGTTTCGTCTGGACAGCCGGGGGTATCGACCTCGACTTAGGCGGCACTCCGTGCAGTGCCTTGGTTGATGATGAAAAGGGTGGGGTGCTGGCTTTCACCAAGGCCATTTATTTTTTTGTCAATGACACCGGAACGGGTCCGGCCCTATCGTGCCGGGCGGCAACCCTGCGAAGAATTCTCGGTACCCCTGCCGTTTCCGGCACGGTGGTGGATGATAACGCTGGCCAGGCCATGCCTTTGGTTTCCAATGTCGAGGCACTGCATATTTTTTACGGGGAAGACACCGATGCGGACGGTTTTGCCAACCGCTACGTCACAGCAGACTTCGTGGCCAATTGGGTCGGTGTGGTGGCGGCTAGGTTTTATCTGGTGCTAAGGAGTGCGGAAACCGGCGTGGCCACCGGCGACACCTCCACCTACCGCGTAGAAGACCAAACTTTCAACGTGCTAGACCCTGGCGCGCGGCGGTTATACCGCGTTTTTACTACCACAGTCGCGTTAAGAAACTGATATGAAAAACTTACACCGACCTAGGTATTGGGCCTTTCAACGTTTAGCATCCCAGCAAGGCGCCGTGTTGGTGTTCAGCTTGTTGATACTGCTGGTAATAACGGTGGTGGGCGTAGGCATGGTGCAACAAAACCGCACCCAGTTCATGATGGCCGAAAACACCCAGATGCAAACTACAGCTTTCGCCAATGCGGAAAATCTTTTGCGTGCTGCGGAAAATTTCATCGCCAATCAGCGTTATGTCACCTGGCCGTTGCCTGAACCCCTGCCCAGTGAATGCGTAGGCCAACCCTGCCCCACATACCACTGCAAAACCCCGGGCGGTATATTCCAGCAATTGTTGCCGGGGGATTTAGGCGGTGGTGCGGTTTTGGGCGCGGTTTTGGGCATGGACTTGCCTGATGCTTTAGGCTCTAACGTGGAGATTACCCGCACGGTGTGCTTAAGTTTTGCTGCTGTCGGCCAACAAACCGAGGATTGCAGCGGCACCCCGCCGTTAGCTTTTTGCGCCGCCAGTTTGGGCAACAACCAGTGCCATACCGAGGTTTACACCGTACTGGCGACGGTGGTCGATACCGCCCACAACCGGCGTACGCTGGAGTCCAGCTATGCAGTGCGGTGCGATAACTGAGCCGAGCCTGTGGCAAAAACAATGGACAGTACCCGCAAGCAGGACTCAGGCGTTTTATTAACCGCCTGATAAGCTTGAAAAAATGGCTAGACAAGAAGTTTTTTACCCGATAACTACCGGCAATAAACCCGGAACACTTAATTTTTTTGAGGAGAACGACAATGCAATACCCGCGCAAACTAAAATTCACTGCCCGCCCGTGTCAAGCGGCGGTGCTGGCCTTATTCGCGGCCTTACCCGCCCTGTCCCAAGCCAGTTGCCCGACCACCCCGTTGTCAGGTGCTTGGACGGCGTTAGGCAGCTTTAACACCAGCAATGGTATGCCGAATGGCATGACCAACAGCACGGCCTTAATCCCCTCCGACATTGTCACCCGGGTCAACCGGCTTTTAGGTGCCGAAGGCAGAAACATCGCCAACAACCCCGAAACCCAAGCCTTGTTAACCGATGATTTGGGCGGCAACCTGTTTTTAACCAAAAACGCCAACATAAAAGTAGTTTTCTTGAACGAGGGTGCCGGTTATACAAATTCCATTGGCTTTTTTAAATTTACTAAGGCCGGCTTGCCCAGACCTGCCATTACCGGTGAGCGCATCATTTTTTCCAATGCCTCAAGCCCGCCTTTAAGTTCTGGTCACACCGTGGATTTAGGCAATTTTCTCGCCGGGGAGGCCGTCGGCTTTACCGTAGTCTCCAACGGCTGGAGCAGCCCTTCCGTAAGATCCCGTCCGGCCACGGCCATTTTCCGCACCGTCAGAGCCTTAAACCCGGAAGTCCCACCTAGAAATGCCCACACCGTGTTGTTGTCAAACCCAGAGAACCGGTTGCTGGTGTTGGCCATGGAAGATTTAAACCGTGAAAACAGAGCTTGTAACGATCATGGCCACCAAACCGATGATGACTTCAACGACATCATCCTGGCAATTTTGGTAGAACCCTTCGATGCTGTGGACACCGGCACTATCCCCGATGTGGACACCGGCACTACTTCGGGTACCCCAGAAAACCCAGACGAACCCCTCAGCAGCGGCGGTAACACGCCGCTGATTGGTACAGGCGATGATCCCACCTACAGCAGCGGCACGCCGCCTACCCACACCGGCGGCGGCAGCCGAGCCATTGGCGTCAGTGGTCGCCAAACCTGGCACGAGAGCACCGAATCAAGACAGTAAGTTAACGCGCACGGCCAGTTACCGGGGGTGGGCAAACCGCCCTTGGTACTTGTGCTGATTAAAAAACCTCAAACCAGACCCTTCCATGCAGGCACCCGCCATAGCCAGCCGCCGCAACCCATCATTCATTGCCGCCGGCTTCACCTTAGTGGAGTTATTGGTCGTGCTGGCGATTATTGCCATTACCGCCAGCATCGCCATTCCCTCGTTCAATCGTTTTGTCAGCAATGCCCGGCTGGTTGCAGAAACCAATAAACTGGTCGAGGCAATCCGCATGGCCCGAAGCAAAGCGGTCAGCAGCCATTTTAACGTCATCGTCGCCCCCGCCACAGCGGGGAATTGGAACGGCGGCATCCGGGTGTTCATGGACATGGACGGCAATCAAGTGATGGACAGCGGCGAGGAGCTGCAAAGCTACGGCCCGCCGGTGGCTTCAATTACCGTAAGCAGTACTTTTGACAATCGGATTACCTACCGGCCCGATGGCCGGGCGCAAGCAGGCAGCATTTTTATTTGCGCGGATAGCAACAACCCCGATTACCGGCGTATTGTCATAGCCTTGGCCGGCAGGATACAGACAGTACGCTTAGCGGACGACACCAATCCACTTCCTGTTGCTCGATGTCCCTGGTCGTGATGCTAGGGTCGTAGATTGGGTTGCTAAACAGCAGGCAACCTTACTCGCGGAACTTGACCAACCTTACGCGCCTCATTAGGCTTTACTTTCATTAACTGAGACCTTTGCGCAAACAGCAAAAACTTCGGCTGAAGGGTCAAATGCCCATTTTTTGGAATAGCCCTGGGTATGAATGGACAGTATGGGATTGAAATACCCCTTTATCTCGCCGTTTTTCATAAAATCTTGGTTCCTGTCCGCCTCTCTATTAGCGGCATGGGACAGCGTTATCCGGCCATTGCCATCATTTCAACCTGGACAGCCATGCCGCGCTTGATGTTATAGGCCATCGCCGCCAGCATGAAGCGGGCTTGGTTGCGCTTGATCCCCAGGTAACGCGCCTTGGCGATGCCATAATGCTGTTTGAGGATGCCGA
>DBNW01000027.1 GCA_002299425.1 Methylococcaceae bacterium UBA662
GCCGACCGTGGCCAGAAACGGCAGGTGTTCGTCCAGGCGGTCGAGTTCGCGGTTCAGTTCGATGCGCATGGCCCGTTGCGCGCTTTCCACTTGCACGATGGCTTCCACGGTGCCGCTTTGGCGCATGCGGGAAAATTCTTTGTAACCGGCCAGGAATATTTTTTCGATGCCTTCGGGCTGGAAGTTGTTGACGGTCAATTTCCGGTACAGTTCGGCCAGGGCGATGCCGGACCAGAATTGGTCTTCGAATTCGTCGGTAATTTCAAGGGCGCGGCCTAATTCCCTAGATTTGACAAAAATAAACGTCCAGGAAGCCAGGGATGCGGCCAGTAGGATCAGCATGACAAATTGCACGACAAAGCTGGCTTCGGTAACGAGACGGAAAATGGATAAATCGGTGTTCATGGGCTTAACTGCTCAAGTAAGTAGTCGGGAATCGCTTTCGGACGCAGACCTGCGGTGCCTACGCAGACAACGCGGATGACACCCGTGCATAAAACGGTGTCTTTGTGGTGGATGGTTTGGGTAAAAGTCAGGCTGGTTTTGCTGTGTTCACCGATGGCGGCGGTAACTTCCAGCAGTTGGTTGAAACGGGCGGGGCGCAGGTAGTCCAGTTGTACGGAGCGAACGACAAACACTATGCCCGCCGTTTCTGCCAGTTGATCCAGTTCATAGCCTTTTGACCTGAGCATTTCGGTGCGCGCACGTTCAAAAAATTTTAGGTAGTTGGCATGGAACACCACTCCGCCGGCATCGGTGTCTTCGTAGTAAACGCGGATAGAGCATGTGAAGGTCATTAAAATCAAGCCTTAAGGTAAAAAATCACCGTCCATGACTTGGTCTATGCGGTAGGGACAAATTTTTGGGAATAATTCGGTCGCCAAACCGGTTTCATAAACGGCTTTTCGGACGGCATAGTGATACGCTTTCGCCAAGGCTTGTTGCAAATGATCAGGGTGACTCAAGCTGGGATTTTCCGCTAGGCAGTCTTGGATGCGGTCCCGTTGCTCGGCCAAGGTAAATTCCCAAGATTTGCCGCGTCGGGAGGGTTGGTATTGCCATTTCAACAAGTGCATCAACAACACTTCTAGGCGGCTGACCAGTTCACGCTTGGCACTGGCTCCCCTGTTTTCCAGTTCCTCAATCAAATAATCAACATCCAACCGTTCCCGTTGGCCTGTTTTCAATAAGTCCATTTGTTGTTGGGTCCAAGCGTAAAAGTCTTGTTCGTGTAAACGGGTCATCGGGGGGCGGTGGTTTATAACGCAAATAAGTCGGGCGATGCCGGTAATTTGGGCGGTTGCAGGCCGAAATGCACATAGGCGTTTTCGGTGACGACCCGGCCACGCGGTGTGCGCATGATGAAACCTTGTTGCAGCAAATAAGGTTCTAGCACATCTTCTACGGTGCCGCGTTCCTCGCTAATGGCCGCCGCCAAGGTGTCTAAGCCTACCGGGCCGCCGGCAAAGTGCTCAATCATGACCAGTAATAACTTGCGGTCTAGGGCATCAAAGCCGTTGCTGTCTACCCGCAACAAGTCCAGGGCCTGCATGGCGATGGTTTCGCTGATAGTACCATCGCCTTTAACCTGGGCATAATCACGAACACGGCGCAGTAACCGGTTGGCAATGCGCGGGGTGCCACGGGCACGTTTGGCGACTTCTAGGGCACCTTGCCATTCTATGCCGATGCCCAGCAGCTTGGCGGAACGCAGCACGATATGACTTAAATCCTCGATGTTGTAGAACTCCAGCCGTTGCACGATACCAAACCGGTCACGCAAGGGGGCCGTCAGCAAACCGGCACGGGTGGTGGCACCGACTAAGGTGAACGGCGGCAAGTCCAGTTTGATGGAACGGGCGGCAGGGCCTTCGCCGATCATGAGGTCCAGTTGGTAATCTTCCATAGCTGGGTAGAGGATTTCCTCCACCGCTGGGTTGAGCCTATGAATTTCATCAATGAATAATACGTCATGGGTTTGAAGGTTGGTCAGCAAGGCAGCGAGGTCGCCGGCTTTTTCCAGCACTGGCCCGGAAGTCTGGCGAATGCTCACCGACAGCTCGGCGGCAATAATGTTGGCCAGCGTGGTTTTGCCTAAGCCCGGCGGGCCAAAAATCAACACATGATCGAGCGCTTCCCGGCGCAGGTTGGCGGCTTGGATAAAAATTTCCATTTGCGCCCGCAGTTCCGGCTGGCCAATGTAATCGGCTAAGCGTTTGGGGCGGATGGCGCGATCCTGACGTTCTTCGTCACCTAATTTATGGGCGGTGATGGGACGGTCGTTTTCGATCATCGCACCGCACCTTGTAGGGCCAGGCGGATGATGTCCTCGCAGCTTTTATCGCCGGTGTCGAGTGCTTGTACCATTTTCGCAGCATCTGCCGGTTTGTAACCGAGTGAGCACAGGGCACTTATCGCTTCTTGCCGAGTACTGCCGGTGGTGTTTGTGGCGGGTTCGCCGGTCAGGCTAACGGATAAACCGGTTCCTTTTTCAGGTAAACGGTCGCTCATTTCTATCAGCAAGCGTTCAGCGGTTTTTTTGCCGACGCCAGGCAAACGCACTAATGATTGGCTGTCGTTGCTTTGAACACAACGCTGAAATTCGTCCGCGCTTAAACCGGACAGGATGGTCAATGCCAATTTAGGGCCTACGCCGCTTATTTTTATCAGAATTCTGAACAGGGTTCGGTCGGCCTCGTGGGCAAAACCAAATAGGTTGTGGGAATCTTCCCTGACCACTAAATGGGTATGCAGGATGATGTCATGGCCTAGCGGGGGCAGTTGGTAGAACGTGGTCATCGGTGCCTCTATTTCATAGCCGACGCCGTGCACGTCCATGATTAACAGCGGCGGGGCCTTGTGCACTAATTTGCCGCACAAAAATCCAATCATCGCGCTACGCCCCGCAGCCGGTTTGCGGTTTGTTGGGTATGGGCATGGCACACGGCAATGGCTAAGGCATCGCTGGCGTCGATTTGCAGTGAGCCTTGCAGGTTCAGCAGAATTTTTACCATGTGCTGGACTTGTAATTTGTCGGCGTTGCCCTTGCCCACTAAGGCTTGTTTGACTTGCCGGGCAGCGTATTCGGAAACAGGCAAGCCCGTGTTTTGCGCTGCACAAATAGCCGCCCCCCGGGCTTGGCCCAGTTTTAAGGCAGAATCGGCGTTTTTGTGCATGAAGACTTGTTCGATGGCGACGTGGTCGGGACGGTGGGTGTGAACAACGCTGATAATACCATCAAAAATTTGTTTTAGCCTGTCGGGAAAGTAGTCCGCGTTGATGCGGATGCTGCCGCTGATGACGTAGCGAAGGCCTTGTGCAGAACAATCAATAATCCCGTAACCGGTGATTCTGGAACCTGGGTCTATGCCGAGGATGTGCATGGTGATTTAGCTGGGTAAACGGTACAGTTGGGGAGTAGCGGCAGAGACCGATAAAGCGGTGCTCCGGTTGCCGGTTTGTTTGCACGGGGTAGGCCGGGCAGTTTAATAAATTCTGCCTAGTTTGTCGGGTTATTTTTTTGTTTTTTGCACCATCAAGCCGCTCTGTTGCTGGTTTTTGACCCGGATGAACACTCTAAAAACCAGCAACAAGGCGATTAGAGTGCTGTAGAGCAACGGTTCGGCTAGGTTGCCTTTCAACTGCCAAAAATAATGCAGCAGTGCCGCACCGGCGGCCAAATAAAGGTGCTTGTGCAATTTTTTCCAGTGTTCACCCATGAGGTTTTTGATTGTTTTTAAGGTAGTCAAGGCCAGCACCAAGACGATTAAGTACGCTACCACCCCAAACCAGAGGTAGGCACTTTCGATAATGTCGGTGGCTATCACCTCCCAGACAAAAAAATGATCGACCGTCAAGTACACGAAAACATGCAGTGTGCCGTAGGTAAAGGTAATCAGGCCAAACAGTTGACGGTATGGGGATAGACTTTTCCAACCGGTGACGGTTTGAGCCGGAGTGATGGCCAAGGTGATGCACAAAAAACGCAAGGTCCAGTCGCCTAGGCGGATGTGCAGGCCTTGAATGGGGTTTGAGCCTAAGTTCGATGACAGGGCGTCAAGCACCAGCCACAGCAGCGGAGCATAGCAAAGCAGCGTAACGGTGGGTTTTAAGTAGGGTATCGACACGGTGCTTAGATAAAATGCGATAAGTTCATGCCTTTGTATAAATGCGCTACCTCGTGGCCGTAGCCGTTAAACAGTTCCGTTTTGCGGCGGGCGGTAAAAAAACCGCTGCCTAAGACCCGTTCGCTGTATTGGCTCCAGCGGGGATGTGGCACGGCGGGGTTGACATTGGCATAAAACCCGTATTCTGTGGGGGCAAAACCATGCCAACTGGTGGTGGGCGGCCTTTTTAATAATTCGATTTTGACAATGGCCTTGATGCTTTTAAAGCCGTATTTCCAGGGTACCACCAACCGTAACGGTGCGCCGTTTTGTTTGGGTAGCGGGTCGCCGTACATGCCGGTGGCCAGCAAGGTGAGCGGGTGCATGGCTTCGTCTAAGCGCAATCCCTCCACATAAGGCCAGTGCAGGGTGTCTTGTGCGGCTAGGTTGGGCATCACTTCGGGTGCTCGGACGGCGGTGAATGCGACAAACTTGGCCGATGATAAAGGCCGGGTACGGCTGAGCAAATCTTTTAATGGGAAACCCAGCCAAGGAATAACCATGGACCAGGCTTCAACACAGCGGAAGCGGCATACACGCTCCTGCAGCGTGTGCTTGCTCAAAATATCCTCTAAATTAAAAATACCGCCCCGCTCGACTTCGCCGCTAACTTCAATAGACCAAGGGTCAATGGGTAGTTTTTGTGCTAATCGGGCAGGGTCTTGCTTGTCGGAGCTGAATTCGTAATAGTTGGTGTAGCGTTGTGGCAATCCGTAGGGGGTTGGTGTCAATGTCTCTGGTTCCGGTTTGTCTGGCAGACCGGTACTGCGGTTGGAAGCCAAGACAGCGCTAAGGCCTGGGTTAATCGCTGGCAACAGCAACAACGATTTGATAAACATACGCCGGTTTTTGAATACCGCTGGGTCGGTAATTTCGACCCAGGGGATGGTTTTTTTTGTTTTTATCAGCATGAGTTTTTACCCTGCCTGCGGATTTTGCAGTTTTGGTGGCATCGCGGTGGTCTATTATTCCTTGTTTTTTTAAGGAAGGAAGGTTGGGGCCGATATTTGTGGTGCTTGTACACGCTAGGCCTAGCATTGCCCGGGCGTGTTGGCTGGCAAGGCAAGTTTGTGGTAAGCAGGCCCTGCATTTTGTACACTGGTAGGCAGCAGCCGGCCTGACAATGGGGTGGCGGCTTATTGGATACAAGAATAAAGCCACTATTGGAAAAGGAGATTTTAGATGTTCGCTGAACAATTTGTCAGACCTGTTGAGGGACGCTTAGGCGGGTTCTTCAAACGGGCAAATGACCTGGGGCAGGCGTTTTCCCTCCGTTGGGGGCAAATTGGGTTTGATATGCATCACGGTATCGATGCCAATTTAAAAGTGTTGCTGAAAGTTTACCGGGAAGGCGAGGTGTGCGAGCGTTATCTGGTCGATACCGATGCCTTTGATATACAGTGGAATTACCACAAACGCCAGACCCGCGATTTTTTTTTGTTGCCGTTATCCAGTCATTTTGGCTGGATTCGTTGCGTTACTTTCTCATTTATTGTCCATATTGGCGAACGCTCGATTCCGTCTGAGTACGAGTACCTGTTTATGGAGCAACCGGCGTTGCTTGATGGGGAACCGCGCCAGCAAACCTTGAACCTGGATTGGCGAGCACCCAACGCGTACCGCACTTATGAGCTGAATGCCCGTGAGCTGCAAAACGATGTCAGCTGGTACGACCGTCATTTTGAGGCTCTGCAGATCACGCCTAAGTTCACCAAGGGCTTAATCAACCATCCGTACCATCCTAAACACTTCATACACCATCACATCGACAAGGTAATCCGGGTGAAATGGGCCAACCCGGAGCGCTTGTGTACGGTCAAGGTTAGCGTTGACTGCATCGACGACAAGGATTTTATCAACCATTTGATTTACGCCAGCCAGCAGGGGGTGTTGGTGCAATGCTTGGTCGATTGGCGAAAAATGACCTTGACCCACAGCCCCCATTACGCCCGGCTAAAGCAGGCGAGACTGGAGTTGATCGGTGTGTTCTGCACACCTAAGCACCATTTGATCGAGGTAGAGCCGGATATGCACACCAAGTTTGTCGTTTTTAACGACGAGGACTGCATTATTGGTTCGTTTAACATCACGTTTGATCGCTGGTGGGCCAATTGGGAATCGGGCATGAGTTTCCATTCCCAAGGCATGTGTCGGCTGTTGGATAACATTTTTCAAAGCCAGCGCGGCGGGGTGATCCAAAAATACACCATTTGCCCGCTCAGTCATTTCAATGTGCTGTACACGTTCGGTCGGCATTACCTCAGTAACGGTACGCTGTATCGGCCTCATCATGCCATCCTTTCTGAAATCCACCGTGCCCGCCATTCCATCAAGCTGTGTTTGTTTTTAATGGGAGACTTGTTTGGCGGGCATCAAGACAGCGTGGTTAACGCCTTGATTCAGGCCCAAAACAGGGGTGTTTATGTGCATGTTTTGTTTAATGGGCATTTAGCCAGAGAGGGTAAGGTGGGCGTCGAGCGGCCCATGACAGAGGAGCTGAAGCGCCCGTTGTTGCCCGCCGTGCAGCGGTTAAAATCCGCCGGCATCAAGGTGGGTTTAGTGTATGGCCAAGATGACTTGCCGGTGCCTTACTCACCAATCCACTCAAAATACTGCGTCATCGATGAGTATATTGTGATTGAAGGGAGCTTTAATTGGTACAACACCTCGGTGTATTCGCACGATTTGCTGGTGGTGGCGGCCAACCACGCGGTGGCAAAACCCTATTTGTATGAATTTGAGCAAATACAGCATTGCTTTAGAATTTTTTGAGCCAGACCAACCTGCCGTAGGGTGCGGCAGGGATGCGTTTTTGATCTGCAAGCGCGACCGGCTTCAGTCGGCTTTGATAACGACTAAAGCGTTTTTTCTGTGCGGCAATACCTGGGTTTCATAATCAGTTTTGGCTTCCAGCCAATCTTTGTAATCGTCTTTAGGCGTAAATTCTCTTGCCAAAGCTTTAAAGTAGGCCGCTTCAGAAATCCATTGCAGGTCTTCAAATAAGGTCGTCATTTTTTGTTGGGGTTGAGTTGTCGACATTTTTTAGCGGGTCAGTGGCCCGCTCGAATGGCTTAAACAGTACTTTTTGCACAGTAAAGTGCCTGTGCGTCTCACTGGCCAGCCTAATTCTCTAGGTTGATCACGTTGGGTTTTAGTATCAGCGGCATCAACGTGGGTTTTAGAAATTTCATGATTTGCACCGGCACCGAGCTGGTAAATTGGTAGTCGCCGGCGTGGTCGCCTTGCACATAGGCGGTAATGACGCCAAAAAAACGTTCGCCTAGGAAAAAAGTAAACACGGCCGCCCGGCTGATGAATTTTGAGCTAAGTAAGCGATGGCCTTTGCCCCAGATTTCTTTACGGTGATCGCCCGTGCCGGTTTTGCCGCCGACCGTCAAGGGTTTGCCGTCGGCGTCATTATAAATGCCGTTCAACCTAGAGGCCGTGCCGCCCTGGACCACCCCGATCATGGCACTGCGGGCGGCTTGGGCCAATTCGGACGGAAAAATGCGTGTTCCGGCTTCGGAGGGCTTTTTAAGCACGGTTTCATAGGGGGTGCCTTGGGCAAAATGCAGGCTGTGGAAGCGTACCAAAGGCAGCTTGACGCCGTCATTTAGTAAAATGCCGACCAATTCGGCTAGGGCGGCGGGCCGGTCGCCCGAGGCACCGATGGAGGTGGCATAAGACGGGGTCAATTTTGCAAAAGGGTAGCCCGTCTTATGCCAAGCTTGGTGAATTTTTGCGAAGGCCTCGGTCTCCAAAAGTGTCATGATGCGCCGTTGCTGGGCATGGATTTTGTTGCTTTTCCACAGCCAGCGGTACACTTCCTGCCGTTGCTCGCGGCTGGCAGCCAGCACATCGTTGAGGCTGGGCTTTGGGTGTTCTGTCAAATAGCCCACTAGCCACAGCTCTAAGGGGTGAATTTTGGTGATATAGCCTTGGTCTTGCAGGTTGAAAGCGTCCTTGGCATATTTGTCGTATAGACTGTAAATGTCCAGTTTGGAAAACGTCGATTTATCTAAGTGGGTTGCTAGAAATTTGCCGAAGGCTTGTTCGTCGGCGTTCGGATAAACGGCCCGGAACAACATGGATAGCTTTGCAGGGGTGTGACCAACGCGCCCTACTAGCAGGGCAAACGCGGCATCGGCGGATTTACCTTGGTACCGGGAGAAAAACTGTTGCAGGTAGACACTGCCCTCGCGGTCAGCAAAACGTTGCAAATACACTTGCCGCTTCGGATCGTTGGGGTTTTCCAGCCAGCGAGCCAGGCCGTCTGGCTTGTAGAGGTGGTAGTACACTAAATCCCGCATCATGCGGATAAACACTAGATTGACTGAATCTTTCAGGGCTTCTCTAACGGTCAGGTTTTTGTGGTTGTCGGTTTTGGAGAAATTGCCGAATGTGTGCAGGCCGCCACCGGTAAAAAAGGCTTCTCCAGGATTTGCTGAATAAGTTTTGTTGAGCGCATTGGACAATAAGTCCGCACGGCTAACCGTTGGGTGGGCTTTGAGCTGGCCTAAAACCCACTGACTGATGTGGTCTTTGCTATGCGGCGTGACTTGCGCTAGTGCTAGCGCCGGTTTACCCCGATAAGTTTCATAAACTTCATTGATCAGTTCCAAATAGTGCACCAGTGTTCGCAGTTTAGCGGTGGAGCCTAAATCCAAGCGAATGCCTTCGTTGATGTCCAAGTGCTGATCGTAATTGTCGGTTTGTACGCGCAGTAAGTTGCCGTTTTTGCCGCGTTCATAAAGCAGTAGGCTGTATACGACCGGGGTCATATCGACGTTTTCATTGAGCATCCGTTTGCCGATGATACCGGCCGCTCGGGCTTGTTCGGGTTCGTTCAACAAATGCAGTTGCTTGGAGACGGCCTGCTGCACCTGGTAGTCTAGGGTGGTCTTGACGGTTAAGTCCAAACGATCCAGAGCGTAGTGCGACTTGATGCCGAGGGCATGGGCTAGGCGGCTGCGCAAGACTGTCTGGGTTTTTTTGTCGCTGGCAAATTTGTGTGGCAGGGCGACTGGCCTGGGCGGGCGGCGGGTAGTTTGTTGCAGCGAAGCATCACGCAACCGATCGGAAAGAATGCCTTGTTCGGTCAGCAGGCGTAGGTACTGGTCGGTCAGGTTTTGCAGGGTACCAAAGCCTTTCCCTAAAAGGTAGGAGGGGCGGCGTTGCGACAGCAGCAAGCTCAAAACTTGCCGGAATGCTTGGGCTTGCTGGCTGGTAATGTTGGGCGCGCTTAAAGCTCGGTCGCTCAATAATTGGTTGGTTTGGGAGAAATCGGCGTTGAACCAGGCCTTCAGACCATCCCCTAGGCCGTGCACTTCGCCGTACCCGGGAGCGGCTGACAGGGGCATGGAGTTCAGATAAGACAGGGCAATTTCCTGGCGCATGGCGCGGGTGTCTTGTCCTAGCAAATAGGCCTTGACCGAGGCGGTACCCATTTGCCGGAATTTGTCGGAAACGGAATTGGTGTAGCCGTGCGGCGAATGCCGGTATTTTTCTATCTGCGTAGCCAGCGTGCTGCCGCCCGGGAGATTGCCCAGTGCGCCAAGCTTGTGGGCAATCATCTGCAACCCCGCGTAGCCAAGCCGATCCCATTCCACGGCTGGGTTCGCCGTGTAGTTTTCTTGGTTGAGCAGCTCCCGGTTTTCTATGAATAGCAACGTGTCAAGGATTACCGGGGGGATGGACTGGAAGCTTGGGTAATTAAATCTTGGGTAAATCGCGGTGAAGATGGGGCGGTTGGAACGGTCTAGGATAGCCAATCCGGCTTGGTTTTTTTCATGGTAGACAGGGAACAAGCCGTAATCGACCAGTTCGGCTAGCCTAGGTGATAAGGCGGCCTGGGCAGATACGACAAAGCCGCTCGCCTTCAGCCGTTCGGTAATATGAGGCAGCAGCGTGTAGCCTAAGCGTTCGTCGTAAGGGCCGTATTTGGGGAAACGCACTGACGGGCTTTGCCCAAGCACCAGTTTATAGCTGAGCTGTTGGCTGATTTGGGACAGGTAGCGCGCCTGGTACTTTGAGGTTTTTACTTCATCTCTGATTAGATGAACGGTTGCAAATAAAATAATGGCCACAACCAGGACTGTGTAAGCCGTTAAAAACCGGAAAAGAGTCCGCTTGGAATTTTGCATCACCTGATGTTCCGTCAATTAGAGGGGCCTGTTCGGATTCCAGCGAACAGCAGGCAAATTTGTTGCAAGGTCTGCCAGGTATCACCGGGTTCCTGCCCCTTGCTTTGCCGGTCTGCCTTGCTGTTCAAGACTATGATTTCAGACAGGTGGTTCAGGCTGAGCCGGTTTATAGCCGCCCTCACCAAGGGTTTGCGCGGGTCGTTAATGGCTTGACTTTTTAGTGCTGCCGCCTCTGTGAGACCGCCGACAGTTTGCCATTTTAGTTTAGAGAGTACCCGCGCTTCGCGGCTTAGCGCCCAAATAACAATGGGTGCGGCAATGCCTTCCTGGTTTAGCGCAGTTAGGATTCTGACCGCTCTTTTGGCATTGGCGGCTAAGCAAGCATCGGCCAGTTGGTAGACATCAAAACGGGCATTGTCGGTGATGGCAGCCATAAGCTGTTGGGAGCTAACCTGACCGGGGCCGAACCAGGCATGCAGTTTTTCAATTTCCTGGGCGGCAGCGAGCAGGTTGCCTTCAACACGGCTGGCCAATACCAAGATACTGCTGGGTTCGAGCGTAAGGCCCCGGCTGGACAGCCGTCGCTCCAACCAAAGCAGTAGCCCCGCCCAGTCCAACGGCCAGACCTGGCAGATGACCCCGACTCGGTCTAGGGTTTGCCACCACTGGCTTTGGTAGGCGTCTTTTCGCACTTTGCCGGCGGTGATCACCAGCAAGGCCTGGTCGCTGACCTTGGTGCAGTATTGGGACAAGGCTTTTGCCCCTCCGTGATCTAGGTTCCCTGACGGTATTTTGACATCCAGAAGGGGTTTTCCGGCAAAAATGCACGGAGTGGACGCCGCTTCTAGGAGTAGGTTCCAATTGAATCCGGGCGTGTCGGTCGAAAATACTTCCCGGTTAGTAAAGCTGGCGGCGCGTCCTGCGGCCCTAACCAGATCCGCCATTTCCCCAAGCTGCAAAGGCTCGTCCCCGGTTAAAAAGTAAATGGGGGCTAAGTTTTTTTTAAGGCTATCTGCGAGTTGATGCGGCTTAATTGGCATTAGGGGGGGCGGCTTCCAAAATCACGCGGGTGCGGCTGATTAGCATGGTGGCCGCTTGCTGGTACATCTCATCGCGTATGACTTTTTCTTCATTTTCCGTAGCGATAATATCTTGCTGGCTAAAAAAGAATTCGCGTCTGATTTCTAGGTATTGCCGGGGCAACAGCAAGACGTTGTCCGGGCCGGATAATTCGTAGTCGAGCCGGTAGGAAAGTTCCCGTTCATTGATGCGACCTTGTTCGTTAAGCGATAAAGGGCGGCTGTCTTCGTGTTCTTTGATAACGCGGATGATTAGTGCGGCTTGTCCGGGGCTAAAGGCAAAACGCCCATCGGCGGGGCGAACGGCTTTTAATAGGTGTTCCCGTAACGGCAGTGTTGCTCCCTCAACATACGCCGTTTTTAATGCGGCGGGTATGCTGTAAGTGCCTTGCAGTTGGTAGCTACAAGCCGACAACAGCAGTACCAAAAAAAACAACACTATTTTGAGCGGCGCATGCATAGCTTGAAATTTCGCCTCTTGTCCTGCGGGTTGCCCGGTTAGATGACAATATTGACCAATTTTTTCGGCACGACGATGATCTTTTTTATCGCCTGGCCCTGGATGAACCGTAAAACCTGTTTGTCAGCCAGCGCGGCTTGTTCGATGGCATCGTTCGATGCCGATGAGGGCAGCGAAATTTTACTCCGCAGCTTGCCGTTTATCTGCACCATCAGCTCTAAGAAATGCCGGGTCAGTGCGGATTCATCAACGCTAGGCCAGGGTGCATAAACGATGCTTTCAGGGTGTCCTAGTTCCCGCCAAAGCTGCTGGCAAATGTGCGGCGTTATCGGCGACAGCATCAACACAATGGCTTCTAAGGCTTCTTGGCGGACGGCTTTACCCTGATCCGATGCGTCAGTGAATTTGCCCAAGGCGTTAACCAGCTCCATGTTGGCGGCGATAGCGGTATTGAAAACCGTTCTTACCCCCATGTCGTGCGTGGTTTTCTGGATGGCTTGGTGTACTTGTCTGCGTAGGGCGTATTGTTCCTGCGTCAGGTTTGCCTGGTCGAGCACAGCTAGGTCGCCGCCTTTTTGAACATGGGCGTAAACGTGCCGCCACAGGCGCTTTAGAAACCTAAACGCACCTTCCACGCCGCTGTCGGACCATTCTAAAGATTGCTCAGGCGGTGCCGCAAACATAATGAACAAGCGCACGGTATCAGCCCCGTATTGCTCGATTAGGCCTTGCGGGTCGACGGTGTTGCCCTTGGACTTTGACATTTTGCTGCCGTCTTTTAACACCATGCCTTGAGTCAGCAGTTTTTTGAACGGCTCAGCTACAGCTAGCAGCCCCTGATCGCGCATCAGCCGAGTGTAAAAGCGCGCGTACAGCAAATGCAAAATAGCGTGTTCGATGCCGCCGATGTAGTGATCGACGGGTAACCAGTGGTCGGCGCGGGCATCGAGCATGGCGCCTGCATCCGTGCAGGCGAAGCTTGCCGCGTCCTGCTTACGCCCCTCG
>DBNW01000037.1 GCA_002299425.1 Methylococcaceae bacterium UBA662
AGGTTTTTAAAAATGCGCGGTTGTGATGTCATTCAGGGTTATTATTTTAGCCGCCCGTTGCCGTTGAGCAAAATGACCGAGTGCCTGCAAAAAAAGTCCAAAACAGGGGTATCGATTTTAAGCAGCTTAATGAAGCCTTAGCGGATGAAAAATTGCCGCAGCGGGCTTGGTAAGGCCGCCGATTCGGCTAAAAGGCCGTTTTTTAAAACGGGTGCATAGGCAAGACCCCTTGTGTACTATACTATCGCTCGATTTGCCCGGCTTAATCCGGGCACTGATTTGTCGCCCTAAAACCCGTAACTTCCCAATTCGTATCCTCCCTTTTGCCGATCAAACTTTTAAACTGCCGGAGTCGTTTTTTTAAGATGGTTTGTTTAAGCGTCAATGGCACAAAAAGCCACGCGGCGGGATTCAATCTAACGATTCAGTCTAATTCTTAAGGAATACTCAATGAATGACAGTGTATTACCCGATGCAACCCGGCATGTGGATGTTGATCCGGTTGAAACCCAGGAATGGGTTGAGGCTATTCAGTCCGTATTGGAACGCGAGGGCAGTGAACGAGCCCATTTTTTGATAGAGCGGCTGGTCGATGAGACCCGGAAAGCAGGCTCCGATGTTCCGTTTAGTGCCAACACCGCCTACGTTAATACCATCCCCGTCGCCAAACAGGCACAGTTCCCCGGCGATCACGCCATTGAATTGCGCATCCGGTCTTATGTGCGTTGGAACGCGATGGTGATGGTGCTGCGGGCCAACAAACACACCAACGTCGGCGGCCATATCGCCAGTTTCGCTTCGGCGGCAACTTTATACGACGTCGGTTACAACTATTTTTGGCGCACCCCTTCGGATAAGCATGACGGTGACTTGTTGTTTACCCAAGGCCACCTGACCCCAGGCGATTATGCCCGCGCCTTTTTGTTAGGTCGCATCAGCGAACAGCAAATGAACAATTTTCGCCAGGAGGTCGGCGGAGACGGCCTGTCCTCTTACCCGCACCCGTGGCTTATGCCCACTTTTTGGCAATTCCCCACCGTGTCGATGGGGCTAGGGCCGATTATGGCTATTTATCAGGCGCGCTTCATGCGTTATCTGCAAGACCGGGGGCTGGCTGATACCACCGGTCGCAAGGTCTGGAGTTTTGTCGGCGACGGTGAGACCGACGAGCCGGAATCCCTCGGTGCCATCGGCCTTGCTGGCCGCGAAAAGCTAGACAACTTGATTTTTGTGGTCAACTGCAATTTGCAACGCCTAGACGGCCCGGTGCGCGGCAATGGCAAGATCATCCAGGAATTGGAAAGCGAATTCCGTGGTGCCGGTTGGAATGTCATCAAACTGGTCTGGGGGCAACGCTGGGATGCTTTATTGGCGCGTGATACCGAGGGTTTGTTGGTGCGTCGAATGATGACCTGCGTTGACGGCGATTATCAGACCTTCAAAGCCAAAGACGGCGCTTATGTCCGTGAGTATTTCTTCAACACGCCAGAGCTAAAGGCCATGGTGGCCGATTGGTCGGACCGCGACATTTGGGAGTTGAACCGCGGTGGTCACGATCCGACCAAGGTTTATGCCGCTTTCCATGCTGCCGTTAACCATCAGGGTCAGCCTACCGTAATTCTGGCCAAGACCATCAAAGGTTACGGCATGGGTGAATCGGGGCAGGCGCAAAACATCACCCATCAACAGAAAAAAATGAGCCAAATTTCCTTGACTCATTTTCGTGACCGCTATGAGTTGCCGGTCACTGACGAGCAATTGCACGATTTGCCCTATTTGACTTTCCCCGAAGGCTCTAAAGAACTTGATTACATGCGTAAGCGACGGGAAGAGCTAGGCGGGCATTTGCCGGTGCGCCGGGTAAAATCCTACCCGTTGGACGTACCTGTGCTAAGCGACTTCAAGCCCTTGCTAGAGGCCACCGACGAGGGCCGTGAAATTTCCAGCACCATGGCGTTTGTGCGTCTGCTGAACCTTCTGGTCAAGGATAAAAACATTGGCAAGCGCATCGTGCCCATCGTACCCGATGAATCGCGCACCTTCGGTATGGAAGGTATGTTCAGGCAGTTGGGCATCTGGTCGCAAGTCGGCCAGTTGTACACGCCCCAGGATGCCACCGAGCTGATGTTTTACAAGGAAGACAAGCACGGCCAGATTCTGCAGGAAGGTATCAACGAGGCGGGCGGTCTGTGTGATTGGATAGCGGCGGGTACAGCCTATTCCACGCACAATGTGCCGATGATTCCGTTTTTTATTTACTACTCCATGTTCGGCTTTCAGCGGGTTGGCGATTTGATTTGGGCAGCGGCTGACCAACGCACCCGAGGCTTTTTGATGGGCGGTACGGCAGGACGTACAACTTTAAATGGCGAAGGCCTGCAACATGAGGACGGCCACAGTCATGTGTTGGCAGCCACTGTGCCGAATTGCGTATCCTACGACCCCACCTTTGCCTACGAGCTGGCCGTCATCATCCAAGACGGTCTGCGCCGGATGTATGTCGAGCAGGAAGACATTTTTTACTACATTACCGTGATGAACGAGAATTACGCCCATCCCGCCCTGCCCAAGGGCGAGGAGCAGAACATTCTTAAAGGCATGTACTGTTTCCGCAAGGCGGCCGTCGCCAGTGCCCCGCACGTGCACCTTTTGGGTTCCGGCGCAATTTTTAGGGAAGTGGTCTATGCCGCTGATTTGCTGCGCGATGATTGGGGTGTCGAGGCTGATTTGTGGGGCTGCACGAGTTTTACCGAGTTGGCGCGTGACGGCCAACTGTGCGAGCGTTGGAACCGCCTGCATCCAACCGAATATCCCAAACAAGCCCATGTCAGCCATTGTTTAGGTGATGTCAAAAGCCCTGTGATTGCCGCGACCGATTACAATCGAGCCTTTGCCGAACAGGTGCGGAGCTTGATTTCAGTACCGTACACGGTGTTGGGTACGGACGGTTTTGGCCGCTCGGACACACGGCAAAACCTGCGCCGGTTTTTCGAGGTGGACAGGCATCATATCGCTGTAGCTGCGTTAAAAAGCTTAGCCAGTATGGGTCAGTTTGACGCCGCCAAAGTGGATGTAGCCATTGCAAAATATGCAATTGCGGCCGACGCCCCAGCCCCTTGGTTAACCTGACGGAAGGTTTTAGATGAGCGATTTAATTGAATTAAAAGTGCCGGATGTAGGCAATGTAGCGGAAATTGACGTGGTGGAAGTCAATATCAAGCCGGGCGACAGCCTGGCCCTTGAGCAAACCGTGGTTACCTTGGAGACTGACAAGGCCAGTATAGAGTTGCCGGCCACGGCAGCCGGGATTGTTAAAGAAGTGTTTGTTAAGAAGGGCGATAAAGTATCCGAGGGTGTATTGATAGCAACGCTTGAGGGGGTGAGTCAAGCCACAGTTCCTGTCGGTGGTGTTGATAAAGCCGTAACCCCCGCCACCCGCCAACCGATACCCCCCCAAGCGGCCCTAGCCCAGCCGGTTATGGCATCAATCGGTCTCCAACACGGAACTGATGCCGTGTTGTCTCTCCGTGTCCACGCCTCCCCATCGGTACGTTCGTTTGCCCGTGAATTGGGCGTGGCCATTGATAAAATAACCCTGGGCACTGGCCGCAAGGGGCGGGTTTTACGGCAAGATGTCACCGCGTTTGTAAAAAAGACCATGACCGGCGGCCCGCTGAGCACCGGCGGTGTCGGTATCCCCGGAATCCCGGCTGTGGATTTTACCCAATTTGGCGAGATAGAAACGCAGAATCTGAGTAAACTAAAACGCCTGACCGGACAAAACCTGACCCGGGCCTGGCTTAATTTGCCCTTGGTGACGTATCACGACGAAGCCGACATCACCGAACTGGAAGCCTTCCGCAACAGCCTGAATGCCGAAAAAACCAAGGATGAAGTGAAGCTTACCGCGTTGCTGTTCATCATTAAGGCACTGGTGGCGGCCCTGCGGCAATTCCCCAATTTTAATGCCTCATTGTCCAGTGACGGCGCAAAACTGATACTGAAACAGTATTGTCATGTCGGGATTGCTGTCGATACCCCGAATGGCTTGGTGGTGCCAGTGTTGCGTGACGCCGATAAAAAATCTATTAACGCATTGTCATTGGAATTGGCAGAAAAAAGTGCCAAAGCTCGGCTAGGCAAGCTCATGCCGGCGGACATGCAAGGCGGCTGCATCACTATTTCCAGCTTAGGCGGCATCGGCGGCACGGCGTTTACGCCCATTGTCAATGCCCCGGAAGTGGCGATTTTGGGCGTGACCCGGCACAAAATGCAACCGGTTTGGAACGGCAAAGAATTCGTCCCGCGTCTGATGTTGCCGTTGGATTTGACCTACGACCATCGGGTCATCGACGGTGCCGAGGGTGCCCGCTTTATGAATGTTATTAAACAAAACTTGGGCGATATCCGCCGCTTGTTACTTTAACGATAAGGAAATGACCGTGGCAGAAACAATTTTAAACGCACAAGTGGTGGTCTTGGGCGGCGGGCCGGGCGGCTACAGTGCCGCTTTCCGTGCTGCCGATTTAGGCAAACAAGTGGTGTTGGTTGAACGTGATCCGGTGTTAGGCGGGGTTTGTTTAAATGTCGGCTGTATCCCCTCCAAAGCCTTGTTGCATATGGCCTTGGTGATTCATGAGGCCGAGCAAATGGCGGCACACGGCATCCAATTCAACAAGCCGGAATTGGATTTAGACAAAATCCGCGCCTGGAAGCAAAGCGTCACCAAAACCTTAAATGACGGCTTGTCTGGGCTGGCCAAGCAGCGCAAAGTCACCGTGGTGCAGGGCGAAGGCCAATTTACTTCGGCCAATAGCGTGTCGGTGCAAGGCAAAGACGGCGTGACCCAGATTAATTTCACTCACGCCATCATTGCGGCCGGTTCCCAACCGACGAAAATCCCCGGTTTTCCAAATGATGACCCGCGCTTGTGGGATTCCACCGGTGCCCTGGCGCTGACAGAAATCCCGAAAAAATTGCTGGTCGTCGGCGGTGGCATCATCGGCTTGGAAATGGCGACCGTTTACCATGCCTTCGGATCACAAATCAGCGTGGTTGAGCTGATGGACCAAATCATCCCCGGTTGTGATAAAGATTTGATCACGCCGCTGTTCCGCCGTATCAAAAAACAATACCAGGACATCTGGCTGGAAACCAAAGTGACCGCCATTGAAGCCCAGGCCGAAGGTTTGAAAGTCAGCTTTGGCCGCGCCGATTCCCTATCGGCTGGCGGCATTCCCACCGTCCCTGACGGTCACGGTGATGGCGCACCGGAATCGGCGGTGTTTGATGCCGTGCTGGTGGCGGTGGGCCGCCGTCCCAACGGCAAGCTGATTGGCGCGGATCAAGCCGGGATCGACATCAGTGAACACGGTTTTATTGCCGTTGACAAACAACAGCGCACCACTGTGCCGCATATTTTTGCCGTCGGCGACATCGTCGGCAATCCCATGCTGGCGCACAAAGCCGTGCATGAGGGCAAAGTAGCGGCCGAAGTCATCGCCGGCCATAAAGCCAGTTTCGATGCTTTGACCATCCCCTCGGTTGCCTATACCGACCCCGAAGTAGCCTGGATGGGCTTAACCGAAACCCACGCTAAGCAACAAGGCATTGAGTACGACAAAGCCGTCTTTCCCTGGGCGGCCAGCGGCCGTTCCTTGGCCATGGGTCGTAAAGAAGGGCTCACGAAAATGCTTTGCGACAAGCAAACCGGCAAAATTTTGGGAGCCGGCATGGTCGGCCCGAATGCGGGTGAATTGATTGCTGAGGCAGTATTGGCCTTGGAAATGGGCGCCGATGCCGAAGACATTGGCCTAACCATTCATCCGCATCCGACCTTATCAGAAACGTTCGCGTTTGCAGCGGAAATGATAACCGGGACCATCACCGACTTGTACCTAAAAAAATAACTGCACCCGGCCTGCCCGATTTTTTAACGGCAATGGCCAGACGTATCCGGCCGCGTTGCTTCGGTCACTCGAAATCCATGAGTGACCTTTTAAAGATTATCTAATAAAATCTTCCAATTGCTTTAACGGGCGGAATGAACCCTTCAGGGGGGGCATTCCGTTTTTCTTATCTAGGGGTGGCATTTGAACAAACCGGCGGTATTGTTATTGGAGGACGGTGCGGCATTCTACGGATTGTCGCTAGGCGTTGATGGCTGCACCGTGGGCGAAGTCGTATTTAACACGGCAATGACCGGGTATCAGGAAATTTTAACGGACCCCTCGTATGCCAAGCAGATTGTCACGTTAACCTGCCCGCATGTTGGCAACGTTGGTGCCAATGCTGAGGACTATGAGTCCACGGGTGTTTTTGCCAGTGGTTTGGTGATCAGGGAATTGCCCCTTTTGGCCAGTAATTGGCGATCTGAAATGAGTTTAGGTGATTTTCTGCAGCAACACGGTGTAGTGGCGATTGCGGGCATTGACACCCGCCAATTGACCCGATTGTTGCGCGATAAGGGCGCACAAAAAGGCTGCATCATGGCCGGAGATACTATTCGTCTGGCGGATGCGGAGGCCGCGATTGCCGGTTTTCCCGGCCTTAAAAACATGGATTTGGCTCGGGAAGTGACGGTTTCTGAGGCGTATCAATGGACCCAGACGGCTTGGACGTTGGCGCATGGGTACGGTCAGGCCGCCAGTTTTACCCAGCATGTCGTCGCTTATGATTTCGGTATCAAACGCACTATCTTGCGGTTATTGGCAAGTCGGGGCTGCCGGGTGACGGTGGTTCCGGCCACTACACCGGCGGAAACGGTGTTGGCCCTGCAACCCGATGGCGTATTTTTGTCCAATGGCCCGGGTGACCCGGCACCCTGCACCTATGCTATTGCCGCCATCCAAACGTTTTTGGCCAGGAAAATCCCGATTTTCGGCATTTGCCTAGGGTATCAGTTACTGGCCTTAGCCAGTGGCGCTAAAACCGAAAAAATGAAATTCGGCCACCACGGCGCTAACCATCCGGTACAAGAAGTGGCCACCGGGCGGGTCATGATTAGCAGCCAAAACCACGGCTTTGCCGTTACTGCGGACAGTTTGCCCAATAATCTCATAGCCACCCATTATTCTTTGTTTGACGGCAGTTTGCAGGGTATCCGACGCACCGATTGCCCGGCATTTGGTTTTCAAGGCCACCCCGAAGCCAGCCCCGGGCCGCAGGATGTCGAACCGTTGTTCGATGCCTTTGTCGCCTTGATGAGCGAAAACCTTTAAATACCTCATAAATTTAAAAAAATGCCCAAAAGAACCGACCTAAAATCCATCCTCCTGCTCGGAGCCGGGCCGATTGTTATCGGTCAGGCCTGCGAGTTTGACTACTCTGGCACCCAGGCCTGCAAGGCGCTGCGCGAGGAAGGCTACCGCGTCATCCTGGTGAACTCCAACCCCGCGACGATCATGACCGACCCCGGCATGGCCGACGCCACCTACATCGAGCCGATCACCCCCGAGGTTGTCGCCAAGATCATCGAGAAGGAACGCCCCGACGCGCTTTTGCCGACGATGGGCGGGCAGACCGGGCTGAACACCGCCCTGGCGCTGGCCGACCTGGGCGTGTTGGAAAAGTTCAAGGTCGAACTGATCGGCGCCAAGCGCGAAGCCATCGAGATGGCAGAAGATCGCAAGCTCTTCCGCGAGGCGATGACGCGGATCGGGCTGGAGAACCCCAAGGCCACCATCATCGCCGCCCCCAAACGCGCCGACGGCAAGTATGACATCGCCGCCGGCGTGGCCGAGGCGGTCGCCGCCATCGAATACGTCGGCCTGCCCGCCATCATCCGCCCCGCCTTCACCCTGGGCGGCACCGGCGGCGGCGTGGCCTACAACCGCGATGATTATGAGGCCATCGTGAAATCCGGCCTCGAGGCCAGCCCCGTCGCGCAGGTCCTGGTCGACGAAAGCCTCCTCGGCTGGAAGGAATTCGAGATGGAGGTGGTCCGCGACGCACGCGACAACGCCATCATCGTCTGCGCCATCGAGAACGTCGATCCGATGGGCGTCCATACCGGCGACAGCATCACCGTCGCCCCGGCGCAGACGCTTACCGACAAGGAGTACCAGCGCCTGCGTGACGCCTCGATCGCGGTGCTGCG
>DBNW01000076.1:0-12648 GCA_002299425.1 Methylococcaceae bacterium UBA662
CACTCGGTGCTAGAGTCTTGCTGCGATAACCGGTTGTGCTAGGCGCTGCATAAATGCCGCGAGGAAGCTTGGGCATAAAGCTGTCGAAAGGCTTCGTCGTAACCTGTACGAACCCGGCTTACGCTGCTCCGTTCATTGTCCGGCGGGGCCGCGGGCGAAAAATTCTGTTGCTGGAACACAACAAACGTATTGTAAGCGGTATACGCGGCATCCCCCTGTTGCTATCGGTCTCTTTCTGCACGATACTTTTGAAAGTATTGACAAAAACCCGCTTGGTCTTACAACGATCTAAAATCCGTTAGGTTAATGAATGCGTCCCATTGATAGAATCCGCGCCTGGCGGGGTGAGTTGTTGTTGGCCCAGTTAAGGCTAGTAAAACTGCTTTGCATCTTAACGGGCTTTAAACCGGTTTATAAACGTCTGGTTATAAAACTGATAAAGCCATTAGGGTTGTTTGACGGTGCTTTTTACTTGGAAAAAAACAGCGATGTTCAGCAGTCAGGGCTGAAACCACTGCGCCATTATGTTTTTTATGGCGATCGCGAAGGCAGATCCCCCATGCCTTTGTTTGACCCCATCCATTACCGTTCGCAAGTGCCCACGCTATCCTTGCACACCAACAGCTTATTGCACTATGTGTACGTCGGACGCTACCGAAGGATTTCACCAAGCCCTTGGTTCGACATAAATTTTTACCTGTCTAACAACAAAGATGTGGCGCGTTCTGGGCATGATCCGCTTGTCCATTACCTAAAATGGGGCGGCGCTGAGGGACGTTCACCTTGTCCGCAATTTGACAGCCAGTTTTATTTGCGTACCTACCCTGATGTTTTGGCGCTAGGCATCAATCCGCTGCTGCATTACTTGTTTTTTGGACGATTGGAGGGACGGCTGACTCTGCCGGAACACGGCGACTCACTCCCTCTTGACGTCAGTACTGCGGAATTTTCTGTACCCGGCCTGCCCGATGACGATTCCTGGAGTCAACTGACCGGGCTGGCCGAAGTCAGCAGTGCTGTCGTGCGTGTGCTGGTGCCGGTTTATAAGGGCCGGGTTGAAACCTTACGCTGCCTGCACAGTGTACTGACTGCCCCGTGCCAAACCGTGTTCGAACTGGCCGTCATCGACGATGCTAGCCCTGATCCTGATTTGGCGGCCGACCTTAAAAAGCTGGCCAGCCTAGGTTTATTTACGCTTTTGCTCAACAAAAACAACCGGGGTTTTGTCCACAGCGTCAACAAAGGCATGAGCCTTAAGGGCGAGCAGGACGTGGTACTGCTTAATGCCGACACCGAGGTTTATGCGGGCTGGCTGGACCGGCTGTACCAGGCCGCCTACCGACACCCTAACACAGGCACGGTCACGCCGTTGTCAAACAATGCCACGATTTGCAGCTATCCCCGTTTTCTGGAAGACAACCCCTACCCATTAGAACTGAGCTTTGCCCAACTGGACGACCTGACCGCAACGCTAAACCACGCTGTCGGTGTTGAAGCACCGACCGGGGTGGGCTTTTGCCTGTTTATCAAGCGCGCGTGCTTGCACGCGGTCGGCTTGTTCGACGAAAAAGCTTTTGGCAAAGGCTATGGCGAGGAAAATGACTTTTGCCAACGGGCAATCCAAAAAGGCTGGTGCAACATTATTGCCGCCGATGTGTTTGTCCGTCATTTAGGGGCTACCTCTTTTCAGGGAGAAAAAGCCAAGCGGGTACAGGATGCCTTGAAGGTAATAAACAAACGTTACCCCCGCTACAAAAAAAACGTCGACCGGTTCATTAAGGCCGACCCACTCAAAGAAATTCGCTGCCGCCTGGATACCGCTCGGTTAAAACGGATGTGCCAGGAGCAGAACCTACTGATGGTCTCTCACAACCGAGGCGGTGGTGCCGAGCGCAGAGTACAAGAAGACATTGCTCATTACAGCCAATTGGGTTTTGGCGTTTTCGTACTGCGGCCCGCTCCTAAACAGCCCGATCGGGTTGTGCTCGGGCATCCTGCCGTCCGCTCAATACCCAACATTAACCCGTTTGTTTTAGCGGACACAGCGGTTTTGGCGATGGCTTTAAAAGATTTAGGCATTAATGAAATCCACACCCATAGCCTAGTGGATTACAGCCCGGATGCCCCTGCGCTTATCCGGCAGTTGGCGCAGACCTTAGCCGTGCCCTGGAAAGCCAACTTGCACGACTATAAAGTCATTTGCCCACGCATAAACCTAGTGGATGAAAACGGCCTTTACTGCGGCGAGCCGGATGAAAGCGAATGCAACCGCTGCCTAACCCAGAGGGGTTCCGACTTCAACACCAGCGATATCGGCACTTGGCGGCGCCTGCATGAAGCCGGGCTGGCTGGCGCCAAAACTATCGTGCTTCCCAGCCAAGACATGGCCGAGCGTCTGGCCCGGTATTTTCCCGAGTTACACTTTACCGTAGAACCCCACGAACCCCCCGCTTTCAACGGCTACAAGCCCATAAAACCCAAGCTTGAACCGGGGCAAAGCCTACACATCGTGGTAATTGGTGCCATTGGCAAGCTAAAAGGCTTTCATGCTATCATCGCCTGCGCCAAACAAGCCAGGCAACAGGGCTTACCCTTAGACTTCACGGTCATGGGTTACACGATGAACGACAAATTGATGGAAGAGGCCGGGGTCAATGTAACCGGTCAATACCATGACCGTGAAGCGGTGGCGAAACTCAGCTCTCTATCGCCCCATGCTGTCTGGCTGCCCTCGCTTTGGCCAGAAACTTACAGCTACACCTTATCCATTGCCTTGCTAGCCAACCGGTCTGTTTTCGCTTTTGACATCGGAGCCATAACCCAGCGCCTCAAAGAACACGCAAACACTGACGAGACCCTCATGCCTTTGTCTTGGTATAACCAACCTACGGCAATAAACCGGATGTTCCTGCAATTCAGAGAGCAGTGCATTTCCCCATCAGAGAAACCAGCAACTTTAAGATAACGGCGAACCACCCCATGAAAACAAACATTTTTAAATCTGGGCCAGGGCGTTCATCCAGCCACGCAGCTAACTGTATTCGAGGTTATGTTGAACGTATAGAAAACCTGAAAATTGAAGGCTGGGCGTTAAGTCTTGATAAAAAACCCCTTGTGCTTTCGCTGAGCATTGCTGCACGTTTTTACCCAGTAACACCCACTTGGCATGAGCGCGGGGATGTTGCCGAGCAATTCGGCAGCGCGTTTTTGTCGTGCGGATTCACAATTGACTTGCCCGACCACCTTGCTGAAACATTTTTACGCGCCTGCCAAACGGGCAAAAAAATTGCCGTCTTGGCCGACGCCACAGCCCTAGCCAGTCGTGTTGATCCGGCCATACTGAAAAAAATAACAGACTTAACGCCACTCGCCGATGAAAACAACGCTCTCTTAGCCGCTGAGTTCACAGCACCCTCGCCCAAAGATCAAGCCGACGCTTTTCAACCCCTCCCCGACAAAAGCGATGCTACGGCAAAACCAGGCGACGGGTTGTACCGCAAATTAGCTAAAAACTGGCCAGGGCCACTGCCCGCCGTTCTGCCTAAGGCAAAACTACGGCGTGCTCTGCTTGCCTACAGAAAAAAACAGTCTACTGTTGAAGGCTGTGTCGAGACTTTCGAACACATCAAAATTACCGGCTGGGTTGTCAAAAAAGACTTAAAGCCGCCCAAACTAAGTCTGGTGATAGCAGGGGTCGTTTATCCGGCAGAACCCTCATGGGTTGCCCGCAGTGATATTGCCGCACACTACGGGGACGATTTTCTGCATACCGGCTTTGAGATTTTAATTCCCGAAGTGGTCATTGATGTGTTTTTTAAGGCCATCGCCGAAACCCAGCCCATCGTTGTCAGCGTTGATGGCATCGGCTTGAAAAGCCGCACACCCTGGTTTGCTCTGCAACAACGCTCAAACAGCCGTGTCGATGCCGCAGAGCGGCCGTCGATGGCGTTCAGTTTCAAGGATATTTTTGCCATCAATGCCCGACACGGCGTAGAAGCTACCCGCAAAGATTTTCAAAACCTGCTGTCTGGGCAAACAGCGTTCCCTTTTCGGGTCAGCGACGACGATGCCGTTAATGCGCATTACTACTTTGAATTGGCCAAAAACAGCCTAATCCAGCGCAAGGATGCAGAAGGCCGGACGTTTTTAAAAAGTTGCCTGGCTTTTGAAAAGCGCGCGGAATATCTAGAAATGCTAGGCAACGGCTACTTAGAACAAGGCGATTATGAAACCGCCAACCACCACTACGAAGCCGCGCTCAACAGCCCTGGCCGGGTTAGCAAATGGCTGTTTTCCAACTTGGAACATTGCAAAAAGCGTCTGTCGCATCCGCACGCAGTGATCAAGACCCTGTTAGCCGGTATCGCCCATATCCCTGAAATTAGCCTGTTCCGCGACCGCTTCGATGAAGTTCTGCAAGAGTTTTGGCTAAAACAACAAGGTGTCTTAGAGTCACTGGTGGTCACGAATAATCGCGACGGGCTAGTGGCCAAAATGACCGAGGTGTCGTCGGTTATTTACCACGCTTATTTGCATTATTACGGGGTGCAAGAAAACCCTAAATGGATCAACAGTTGTAACCTTAAACGGGTGCTGATTGTCGGCGATTTCCACATACCACAGTGCGTACGTTACCGAATAGACCAAAAAATGGAGCAGTTAAAAGCGGCCGGCAAAACCGTCACCGCCATCTCCTGGACGGAATTGGCTCACCACCAAAACGATTTGGTGTTTCACGACGTGGTTTTGTTTTATCGAGTACCTGCAGAAGTGCAGGTACTCAAAGCCATGGCGCAGGTCAACGCGACCGGAAAACTGTCCCTTTACGAGATTGATGACTTGTTGTTTGACCCCAGCTACCCGCCTCCCCTAGAAACCTACGGCGGCTACCTGGACTTGCCCGTTTACCTGCAATTGCTGAAAGGCATGGGTTCTTTCAATGCCGCTGCTAGATACTGCCGGTTTGGCCTAGCCTCAACGCAACCGTTAGTCGAACAATTGCAACGCGTGGTATTCGGGGGGCGTTGTTACCTGCATCGCAACGGGCTTGATGCACTCAACACCTCCAAAGCAAAATTCAACGATTTGGGCAAAACCAGCATCGATATTTTCTACGGCAGCGGCACCATGGCGCACAACAACGATTTTATCGACTTAGTGCTGCCCGCCTTGACCCGTATCCTCGACCAATACCCCCCTGTGGTTCTGGTAATAGTCGGCTACTTAAAACTTCCCAGCCACTTCACCGCGCGCTATGTCGGCCGCATCAAGCAAACCCCGCCGGTAAAAAGCATGCGGGCTTATTGGTCGATGCTGGAACATGCCGACATTAACCTAGCCGTGCTGCACGATGACCTCATCAACGGCTGTAAAAGTGAACTCAAATGGTTTGAAGCCGCCTGCCTTGGCATCCCCTCCGTACTCAGTAGCACGGCCAACTACCGTGATGTGATTAAAGACGGCGAGGACGGCTTGCTAGCGGCCACCTGCGAGGACTGGTATCGCCAGATCAAATTATTGATAGACACGCCTGATTTGCGGCAGCGCATAGCCGAAGCCGCCAGAGTTCGTGCCCGAAACGAATACAGTGTCCCGGTACTGGCTGCCAGCATCCGCGCAGTGCTGGACGCCGCCGCAGTGGCGGCGCAGCCGGAGCATGCACCGCAACGCCGCAAGCTGTGTTTGGTCAATGTGTTTTTTCCACCCCAGTCTATCGGCGGTGCCACCCGTGTCCTAGCCGACAACTTTGAGCTGTTGCGGAGCCACTACGCAGACCAATTTGAAATCACCGTGTTCACCAGCCAAGCCGAGCACAAACCGCCTTATCACATGGACAGTTACAGCCACGGTGGTGCTCGGGTTTACCGGTCAACCATCCAATGGCGGGAACACATGGACTGGCACCCCCAAGACGAACATGTCGGCCAATTGTTCGCCGAATACTTAGCGGCGGAGCAGCCTGATCTGGTGCATTTTCATTGCATCCAGCGCTTAAGCAGCGCCATCATCGAAGCAACGAAAAAAGCCCAGATACCCTACCTGGTCACGGTACACGATGCGTGGTGGATATCGGATTACCAATTCCTAGTCGATGCCAAAAACCGCGTTTACCCCGAAGGCCATCCCGACATCTACGAGCAGCGCCTGCTTCCGGCCAACATCAGTGCAGAGACGTCCGTTGAGCGTTTGCTCTGCTTAAAAGCTTTTTTGCGCGAGGCAGAAAAAGTGTTGACGGTATCAAACCGCTTCGCCGACATCTACCGCAAGAATGGCATCCCCTACATTGAAGTCAACAAAAACGGAATTTCCCAAACAATCCCTTGGCAGCCTAAAAAAACCAACCACAAACAGAAAGTGGTTTGTGGGCACATTGGCGGTATGGCCGAACACAAAGGTTATTTTTTGTTAAAAGAGGCCGTAGAGTCTTTGCAACCCACGCACATCGAATTACTGGTGGTAGACCACAACCATGATGAGAGCTACCAGCACAAAACCTTTTGGGGCAAAGTGCCGGTCACGTTCATCGGCCGGGTCCGGCAGACGCACATTGTTGACTTGTACCAGCAGATAGATGTGCTGTTTGCGCCGTCAACCTGGCCTGAAAGCTATGGCTTAGTGACTCGGGAAGCCGCCGCCTGTGGTTGCTGGGTGGTCGCCAGCAACCTCGGCGGCATTGGCGAGGACGTAGTTGAAGGCCAATCCGGGTTTGTCATTGAACCTACGCTGAAAGCAGTGTCGGCCTGTCTAAAAACCCTAGACACCGAACCAAAACGCTACAAAGGACTGGCTGCACCCGGTCCCTTAAGAAGCGTGGCCGAGCAAGTTAGTGAATTGGTTGGCCACTACCACCAGATTACCGGTAATAGCCCAGCCGTAGCGGCACACGCCCATTTAGAACAAATACCCGAAAAATAGCCACCCGTACCCGCTAACATGCAGCGTTATTGCAGGATTTAAAAAAAACATGAACAACACCCCCGATTTCATGTGCATCGGCATGCAAAAAGCCGGCACGACCTGGTTAGCCGCCAATTTAGGTCAACACCCGCAGGTGTGGATACCGCCCATCAAGGAAATTCATTATTTCGATGAAGTCCATATTGACCCTGGCTGGCACGTCAGGCGGCGTGAGGCGGCCGCTAAAAACCTTAAACGCTTTAATCTGCAAACTAAAAACAGTGCTATTTCAAAAGAAATAGCCTTTTGGCAACATATGGAACAACGGCAACCAGACGATACCTGGTACAAAGCCATTTGGTCACCCTGTTTTTATGAAGGCAGCAGGCAGGTTGTGGGAGAGCTGACACCGGATTATTCGATTTTGCCGACAAGTGGCGTCAGACACGCCTTTGAACTGGCACCTAACAGCAAAATCATCATCCTGCTGCGCGACCCGGTAGAACGAACCTGGTCCAGCAGCCGCATGTTCGCTAAGGAGCAAAACCACGACCCTGCGGTTTATTACAAAGAGCCGTTCATCATCGACCGCAGCCGTATTGCAGACATGTTAAACAAATGGGAAACTGTTTTCCCAGAGCAAAACTTCTTCGTAGCTTTTTACGAAGATATTGCCAACCGGCCCTATTGGCTGCTTGAGGCCATCTGCAAATTTCTCGGCATCGCTTTTAAAAAAGCCTATTTTTTGCAAGCTACCGACAAAGTTCATGTCGGTATTGGTTCAAACATGCCTGAGGACGTTCTGGCGCATTACAAAATGCTTTTTTATGACGACATCGCCTATGCCCGCGACCGTTTTAAAGGCTATGCCGCCGATTGGTACAGCCGTTACTATTGATGCCGGCAAACCGCTTAAGCCTTGCAGTGATTCACCGCCGTTTATACCCCTCAACCTTTGTCATCCCTAGTGGCTTTTATGATTGAACATTTGCTGTTATGCGTCGGTGCCCAAAAATCGGGCACCACATGGCTTCACGCCCAACTCAAAGGCCACCCCCAAGTGGGTTTTTCCGCTGTCAAAGAAATTCATTATTTCAATACGATACACAAAGGCAGTTTGTTATTGGCGCGGCGCAAGGTAAGCCGACTGGAAAAAATTATCAAGAACAACCGAATCGGCTTGGAACGCTATTTTGCCAATTTGTCGGCGGGCAAACCGGTTAACACAGGACTCCAACAACTGCTATCGGCCGTCGATGACCGCTGGTACATTAGCCAATTTTCAAAAAATAAACACAAATACTCCGCCGATTTTACCCCCGAATACGCCTTGCTACCCGACTCAGGTTTTGAGAACATCAAACGCGTATCTAAAAGCCGCAAAATTATTTTTATCATGCGCGACCCCATGGATCGGGCCAAATCGGCCATGCGCTACTTTTTTGAAACCCAGGGCAAAAGCATTAGCGATATTCCCCACGAACAAATCCTTAATTTGGCCAAATCTAACCTCATTATTCAAATGTCTTGCTACGACTTAACCATCAAACAGCTGGACAAGCATTTTGCGACAGAAGATGTTTTGTACTTGTTTTATGAAACTGTTATGCAGAATAAGCAAGCGGCCATAAACCAAATAACTGATTTTTTGGGTATAAAACCCATTCAAAATACCGAGGAACAGTTGGAGAGACGGGTTAATGTCACGGCCCGTTATGATTTTCCAGATGAAACAAACAAAATACTCAAGTCGAATTTGGAACAAACCTACCAATTTTTAAGCGAGCGATTCCCATCGCTTCCCGCCGAGTGGCTTAACCTCGACCAACCTAACGCCTAGCTTCTCCGACTTAACGCACCAAAAACATACTCTGTGATAAGGAAAAGCCGATGATAGCGAAACTTTTAATTGGCGCGGGCGCAATGAAAGCGGGTTCCACTTGGCTTTATAGGCAACTTAGCCCCCACCCGGCCATCCACTTCACGCCGATAAAAGAACTGTGTTATTTCTCTTACAGCAATGGCATCGGTAGGCAATTGGATCACGGCGTGCGCGATAAAAAGTACCAAAAAGCATTAAGCCAGAACAGTAAAAACAGAAAACGCATCAATTGGTATGAACGTTATGCTCGGCCTAAGGAAATCGACGACCAATGGTACGCCGCCTTGTTTACCGGAGCCCCTAAAGACGCGTACTGCGCAGATTTTTCTAACCTCTATGCCCTGTTGCCGGAACCGTCGTTGGCGAAAATCCAGGGCGTCGCCCAACAAGTCAACGTCATCTACACCCTGCGCGACCCTTTAGAGCGGCTATGGTCGCAGGTCAAGTTTCATTTTAAATTCGTTGGCAACGAATACGGCATGGAACACTTGTCTGATGCCGAATTTAAAAACATGATCACTCGGCCGGCCTTTTGGAACCATGCAGAATACCTAGCAAACTACCGTAGGCTGGTAAACGTGTTTGGCAAGGAGCACGTCCGGTTGTTCTACCTTGAAAACTTTACCCATTTCCCACAAGAGTCGCTATGGGACTTGGAAAAATTCTTGGATATTTCACGCATGGAATGCCATCCGCAGGCAGGCAGTAAAAAAATAAACAAGACCAAAGACATTGACATGCCAGAGTCCTTTAAGCGGATCGCCCAGGCAAAACTGTTACCCATCTACGAAGAACTGTACGCAGAACGCCTGCACCATCCTTCGTGGCGCTGGTGATCCCTGTCTTCACTGCTAGTGAGCAACGGTTACAAGGCAAACCCCTTGCTTTGACGGTAAAAAACCCGTACTGGTTAAACCTTAACCGCTGCGGCTACTAAGCCCTGTTCACCGGAACACCTAAGTGCTTAAAAAACCAGGCAAGATCAGGCTACCGAACCGTGTGCGTCTTAGAATAGACACCACCCACATCGAAAACGGCCAAAATACCCGTGCCGTGGCTGCGTGATCAAGGAGGCAATAATGAACACGGGTAACGCTCTGATTGCTGCGGGTCTGGCCCTAATAGGGGTAGGGCTGGCGTTGAAATTTGCGCCGTGGTTGGTCACTTGGTTTGGCCGCTTACCGGGCGATATCCGTATTCAAAATGAACACCGTTTTATACTTATCCCCATTACCTCGATGGTAATTGTCAGCGTTGTGCTTTCTTGGCTTATCAACCTGATATGCCGAAAATAACGCGAATTTGTCAGCGTCAAAAAACCGGGGCAGGCATTTTCTCGATCAGTTTCAAATAGCGCTGGTAGCGCGCTATTGAAATTTTTCCTTGTTCCGCCGCTGCGCGAATCGCGCAACCCTTGTCTTGGATATGGCGGCAATCATTGAATTGGCACTGCCCCAATAACGGCTGGAACTCCCGATACCCTACGGCCAATTGTTGCAATGACAATTCGGCCAGACCAAAAATGGCCACCCCCGGGCTGTCTATCAAATCCCCGCCTTGGTCCAGATGGTACAGTGTCGCCGCCGTGGTGGTGTGGCGGCCATGCTTGGTGTTGGCTGAAATGGTGTTGGTTTTTAGCTGCTTGTTGGGGATCAAGGCGTTGGTCAGCGACGATTTGCCGACCCCGGATTGACCGGTGAAAATGCTCACTCGCCCTGTCAATGCCTGTACCAGGCTCTCTAAGCCGGCTCCCGTTGCCGCACTGACCCGATACAAGGGATAACCCAGTTGTTGATAAACTGCCAGTTCCTGTTCAATGCCGTCGGAAACTGGCAAATCCGCTTTGTTGAACACCAGGCTAGCGCCGATACGGTTGTTTTCACAAACCGCTAGGTATTGGTCCAGCAATAAAAAATCACAAGGCGGCTGTGCGGCAAACACTACGAAAACGGCGTCTAAATTGGCGGCGACGAGGCGGGTTTTGCCGTTTTTGGCGGGCCTAAGCAAAGCCGACCGGCGCGGCAGTATTTCTTCTATTCGGCCTTGTTCGGCATTGACCGGCGCAAACAACACCTGGTCGCCGACGGCTACGGTATCCAGCTTGCGGCGTGTTTGGCATAACACGATACCGCCATCGGCCTCGTTTTCCACCGCGATGCCTTGGCCTAAATGCGCCAAGGCCAACCCCCGCGACAACGCCGCCATCACGCTTGCGACTGCAAATGGGCGATGCGGATGGCAGCGGGGGGATGGCTGTAATGGAACGCGGAATAAAGCGGGTCGGGTGTTAAGGTGCTGGCGTTTTCTTCATAAAGCTTGACCAAACCGCTAACCAATTTCTCGGCGCGGGCATGGGCGGCGGCGAAGCGGTCGGCCTCGAATTCAAATTTGCGTTGGCAATACGCGCTGATGGGCTGCATGAAAAAGCTAAAGGTCGAGGACACCAACATGAACAACAGCAAGGCGGCGGCATTAGACGGCTGGCTTACGCCTAGACCCTGAAAAAACCAAGGTTTGTCGATTAACCAACCGAGCAGGGCGAAGCCCATTAGCGACATCAGTGCCGTTGCCACCAGCATTTTAAGCGTGTGCTTGCATTTAAAATGCCCTAACTCATGGGCCAACACCGCCTCTAACTCCTCTTCCTCCAGCGAGGCCATCAAGGTATCGAAAAACACGATGCGCTTGTTGTTGCCCAGACCGGTGAAATAGGCGTTGCCGTGACCGGAGCGTTTAGAACCGTCCATGACAAAAATGCCTTGGCTAGCAAAGCCACAACGGCCTAGCAGGCCCTGGATACGCTCTTTTAACGAACCGTCTGCCAACGGTGTGAAGGTGTTGAACAACGGCGCGATTAGCGTTGGAAATAGCCAACTCATCAACAGCGAAAAGCTCATCAAGATAGCCCACGCCCACAACCACCACGACCAACCGATGCCGCCCATCACCCATAAAATCAACGCCAACAGCGGCAGGCCAATGGCCGCGCCCAAGACCCCCTGCAGCAACTGGTCTTTGACAAATTGCCGGACGCTGCTTTTGTTAAAGCCGAATTGTTCCTCAATAACAAACGTTTGGTAAATCTGGCTGGGCAGTTCAACGAAGGTCAGCACCAGAAAAACCGTCGCTACAGCCGCAACACCGGCCCACAGCGGTGACGCTACCCAGTTTGCCCACGCTTGAAAAGCAACATCGACACCGCCGCCCACGGTCAGCATGAGCAAAGCCACCAGACTGACGATTCTGTCTACGTCGGTCAATCTGCCTTTTGCCAACGTGTAATCGGCGGCTTTTTGGTGGGCCTGTAGGGAAACAGCGTGGACAAAAGCCTCCGGGACTTGCGCCCGATGCCCGGCAACGTATCGAGCTTGACGTTTAGCTAGCCAAAACTCGACAGCAACGGAAAGTGACAAAACAATCAAAAAAATAACGGTAAAAGCATTCATGAATTCTGTAAGGGGTGCTTGTGGTTAGACGGTCAGTTTAGCCGATGCTACACTAAGCACAATAAAACTCAATGGAATCACTATGGCGCAGGACAACCAGAACCTGATTTGGCTAGATTTGGAGATGACCGGCCTAAACCCGGACACCGATTTGATTATTGAAATTGCCACCGTCATCACCGACAAAGAGTTGCAAGTCCTTGCTCAAGGCCCGGTTATTGCCGTTAATCAGCCCGATGCGGCGTTGGCGGCGATGGATGATTGGAATCAGAAACACCATGCTCAGTCCGGTTTAATCGAACGGGTCAAAGCGTCCAAAATCAACGCCGAAGAAGCCGAACAGGAAACCTTGGCTTTCTTAAAACACTGGTTGCCAGAAAAAACTTCACCCCTATGCGGCAACACCATCGGCCAAGACCGGCG
>DBNW01000076.1:12950-13195 GCA_002299425.1 Methylococcaceae bacterium UBA662
GGCAACACCATCGGCCAAGACCGTCGTTTCCTGTGCCGCTACATGCCCAAGCTGGAAGCGTTTTTCCATTACCGCAGCATTGATGTCTCCACCTTGAAAGAACTGGCAATGCGTTGGGCTCCGGAAATCACAGCAGGCTGCAAAAAAGTCTCGTCTCACAAAGCCTTAGACGATATTCTCGAATCCATTGAAGAATTGCGTTATTACCGCAAGCATTTCATTAAATAACTGATGTTACGCAGAGC
>DBNW01000076.1:13502-14026 GCA_002299425.1 Methylococcaceae bacterium UBA662
CTGATGTTACGCAGAGCGTCATGTTTGTGTCGCTAGGGCGACGGTTTTTTGGTAGTGGTTGAATTTATAGAGACCTTTGCACGACCCCAAGCCCCAAAACGGGTAAAACAAGCCTTTCAAAGACCGAGCAACCGCCCATGTCCTGGAAGAACCTAGCCCCAAACCAGTTTAAGCGACGCCCTTGTCAAGCACCATGTGGCCTTGGAAGCGTTGGACGGTATTCACCAATTGATTGATTGGAAGCCGATAGAGCAGCAGATGTCCGGCATTCATGCCAAGGTCAACCGGCAGCTGTCGGCCAAGGGGCTGTATATCAAGGCTGGCGAAGTCAGCATTGTTGATGCCACCGTCATCGAAGCCAAACAAAGCCGCCCGCGCAAAGGCAAGGACGGCGAGAACACCCAAAACAGCGAAGCCGGCTACAACGACCGGCAAAAACACCAGAACCGCCAGTGGTCGAGCATCCGCAGCACCGTCGAGCGCGTGTTCGGCATCCTCAAGCAGCATTATGGCATCGCCAAGGC
>DBNW01000041.1:0-14970 GCA_002299425.1 Methylococcaceae bacterium UBA662
CAAGACTACCTGAAAAACAGCGTGTTCTACGCGGCCGGCTTCATCACCTATTGCAACCAGGAACTGGAGCGCATCCGCAACCGCTTCAAGGAAATGGAAGACAACGACCGGCAATGGATAGGTATTATTCGTACCGCCGTCAAATACGAAAAAAACCCCAAAATTCCTTACAGCATCAGCCATTCGCGCCGAGATTTTTTATTGCGCCGAGAGATAGCCTTGGAAATTAAAGAAATAAAAACCCTATTGTGACCGCTTAACATTAAACACCAGACCGAGTAGGCACCATTCATCATGCTGTCAAATTTCGCTGGTACAAGCCGCTGCTTTGTACTTTCCCTGTGCGATCAGAGGGTTTGATTAACCGACAATTTTTTACAGCAAACCAAGCCCACACAACCTTAGCCTGTCCGTATGAATGACACCGAACGACCTGACCACGAAACCGCACAACGGCTTGACCGCATCACGCGCATAGCGCAGCAGTGCTTTCACGTTCCGGTGGCTTTCATGGGTTTAGTTGATGCCGAACAGGTCCGGCTTATTGCTCGCCAAGGCCTCATCCTTGAAACAGTGCTGCGGGACGGCTCTTTTTGCGCCCACACCGTATTAAGCGAGGCCGTTTGGCATACCCCTGATGCGCGCTCAGACCCCCGCTTTGCTAGCAACGCCTGGGTGGCAGGGCCGCCGCACGTGCGCTTTTTTGCCGCCGCCCCCGTGCACACCCCCAGCGGTGAGCGGGTGGCCACTTTAAGCATTTTTAGCGACCAAGCTCGTGATTTTTCGCCGGCAGAATGCCTTACCCTGCGCGATTTAGCCAATTTTGCAGAAACCGAGCTAACCTACACGCCGTGGTTGCTAGCCGCCGAACAGCAATGGCAAAACAATGAGGCGCAGTTGCGTAGCCTTGTCGAAACCTCCCTAGACGGCATTATCACGCTGGATGACCAAGGCGGCATCCACAGGGTTAACCCGGCGGCGGAAAAGATATTCGGCTATGCCGCCGGGCAAATAATCAACCGCAACATCAGCCTGCTGCTGCCTGCTTGCCAAAATTTGGGCCAAAACGGCTGGCGTCGGTACTTTAAAAAACGCTCCGGGGAGGGTCATGAATTGTCTGCGCTACGCAAAGATGGCTCGTTATTTCCGGTTGAGCTTGCCCTTGGCGAAACAGCTATCGACGGCCATCGCCGGTTTACCGCTATTGTCCGGGACCTCAGCGAAAGTAAGATGATGGAGCTGGCCTTCAAGCGCTACGAGGCCATCATCCGGTATTCTGACGACGCCATCATTAGCAAAAACCTCAGCGGGGACATTACCAGTTGGAACGAAGGTGCCGAAAAAATGTTCGGCTACACCGCCATTGAGTCCGTGGGCAAACCCATGCTGCAACTGCTCCCCCCGGGTAAAGACATTGACGAGCAAAACATGCTGCAAAAATTGCTGAACGAGGCGAAATCTCAGCCTTTTGAAACTGTCTGGCGGCACAAAGATGGCACGCTGCTCGACATTTCTGTGACTGTCTCGCCCATCCTCAACGAGACCGGCGCTATTATCGGGGTCTCCAATATCGCCCGTGACATCACCGAAAATAAGCGTTTGGAGCGGATGAAAAGCGAGTTCATCGCCACCGTCAGCCACGAATTGCGTACCCCCCTGACCTCTATCCGCGGTGCCTTGGATCTGGTGCTGGGCAAAGCCGCCGTGTTTATACCCGAAAAAGCCAGGAAAATGCTGGAGATGGCCGCCCGCAACAGCGAGCGCCTTACTTTATTAATCAACGACATCCTAGACCTTGAGAAAATCGAATCAGGCAGCATTGATTTTGCGTTCAACCCCATGGATTTGATCGCCCTAGCGCACCGGGCCTTAGAAGACAACGAGGGCTATGCCCATCGCCACCAAGTTCGGCTGGCCTTGGCCATCAACGGGCTAAGTCAGGCCACGGTTTATGGCGATGAACACCGGATACTGCAAGTGTTCGCCAATCTTATTGCCAACGCCATTAAATTTTCGCCGCCACACAGCCAAGTTGAAGTCAGTATCGACAACCGTGCAGCGGGCTACCGAGTAGCCGTAACCGACCACGGCTCGGGTATTCCACAAGAATTTCGCAGCCGCATCTTTCAACGCTTTGCCCAAGCCGACAGCTCCGATGCCCGCGAGAAAGGCGGTACCGGCCTGGGTTTAAGCATCAGCAAAGCCATTGTCGAGCGGCATCATGGCACAATTGACTATGTTTCAGTGCTAGGCGAAGGCACTCGGTTTTATTTTGACTTGCCCGCCGCGCTCACTTCGGTGTCCGCCGATTTGACTATCACCCGCAATGCCAGAGTGTTAGTTTGTGAAGACAATTGGGATGTGGCAACCCTTTTGGCCGAAATGCTAGCGCAGGAGGGCGTTGATTGCGACATCGCTACAACCGCTGCCGCCGCGCGTACCCTGCTGGCTGAGCGTGACTACCGCTTGCTGCTGCTGGATTTGACCTTGCCTGATGAAGACGGCCTGCACTTACTGGAACACTTGCGGGCCACCCCAAAAACCCGGCAACTGCCGGTGATCGTGGTCTCAGGCCGGGCTTTGGAAGGCCGTTCGGCATTCAGCGGCAGTGCCGTGATGGTGGTCGACTGGCTGCAAAAACCTATTGACCAGGAACGCTTTAGGCATTCGGTTCAGCATGTGTTAAAGCGCCACGAACGGCCTAGAATTTTGCATATCGAAGACAACCCGGATGTCATCCAAATTGTTCAATCCTTGTTGGAAAACAGTGCGGAATTCAGTTTTGCCACCAGCCTTGCACAAGCGCGGCACTTATTGGCCGAACACCAATACGATTTGGTTATTCTAGATTTAGGTTTAGGCGATGGCTCCGGCGCGGCACTGCTCGACGGGCTGAAAAACCAATGTCAGGTAGTGATTTTTTCTGCCCAAACGATCGGCCGGGAAATCAGCACCCGGGTCAATGCTGCGTTGACTAAATCCGTGACCACCAATGAGCAATTGCTTGCCACCATCAGGAAGGTATTGCACGAATGAATACTATGGCTAACGTAATCAAAGTGTTGTATGTGGAAGACGAGCCGGATATCCGCGAAGTGGCCGAGTTTGCCCTAGAGGATGAAGGCTTCTGGCTGGTTTCGTGCGCCTGCGGCCTGGAAGCCATCGAAAAGGCGCAAGGATTGTCAGTAGACTTGATTTTGCTGGATGTGATGATGCCGGGCATGGATGGACCGACCACGTTAGGCCATTTGCGGCAACTGCCGAATATGATCAATACCCCCGTTATCTTTATGACCGCCAAAGTGCAAGCGGCTGAAATCGCCGCTTATCGAGAAACCGGGGCTTTAGGCGTGATCGCTAAGCCCTTCGATGCAATGGCCTTAGGTCAGGATATTCGCAAACTGCTAGGCTGGTGAAATGGCTCAGCCGCCCCTCGATAAAATCGCTAAACTGGTCTCCCTGCAAGAGAAGTTCCGTACTGCGCTGCCCGAACGCATCGCGGCACTTAAAGATAAGTGGGGGCACATCAAACAACGAGGCAACCACCAAGACACCCTAGCGGATTTGCACCGCAATGCACACAGCTTAGCCGGTTCGGCGGGTACGTTTAATTTCTACCGCCTAGGAGAGCGGGCTAAGGATCTCGAACTGCTGCTTAAACAATACCTCCAGGGCGACCACACCCCCACCCTAACCGCCGCCATCGACCACGTCATGCGCCAACTCATAGAGGCTGCAGAAAAAGGCCCTGACCTGCCTGACCTAGCCATCCTGACCGAACCGACTCACCGGTACGATAACTGTGGCCAGCCGCTGATCTATGTGCTTGAAGACGACGCACACCTAGCCCGGGAATCGGTCAGCCAACTGAATCACTTCGGCTATCGGGTGCAGGCTTTTGGCACGGCGACCGAGCTAAACCAAGCTGTCGATCGCCAGCTTCCCGATGCACTGCTCATAGATATTCACCTAGGAGACGCAGAAAGCGACGGCGCTAAAGTGGCGGCCCACATCCGCAGCCGCGTGCAACAGGACATCCCTACCCTGTTTATGTCGCGTTACAGTACTTGGGATTACCGGCTGAACGCCTTGCGCGCGGGAGGCCAAGCGTATTTTCCTAAGCCCATAGACTTCGACCATCTAGCCGACCAAATAGAAGTCGTTACCGGCCGCCGGCACGCAGAGCGCTACCGCGTTCTCATCGTCGATGACACGCTGTTATTGGCCGAGCATTACGCGGCAGTACTGCAAGCGGCCGGAATGGAAACTGAAACTTTAGCGGATCCGGTGCACTTGTTGGACGTGTTGCCGGTTTTTTTGCCCGACCTGTTGCTGATGGACTTGTACATGCCTAGCAGCAGCGGCATTGAGGCCGCGCAGGTGATTCGCCAACACGGCAATTACCCTCATTTGCCCATCGTCTACATCTCCACCGAAAACGAACTCGACCAACAACTGAACGCCTTGCGCGTCGGCGGCGATGATTTTTTAGAAAAACCGGTCAACGACAAGCATTTAGTGTCCACGGTCAACGCCCGCGCCAAGCGCTTTCGTGACCTTCGTGTCTTAACCGACCGCGATGGCCTAACGGGAGCCCTCAACCATATCAGTCTGAAACTGGCATTGGAACGCGAGCTGGCGCGGACGCAGCGCGGCAACAGCCTATTAAGCTTTGCCATGCTCGATATCGACCATTTTAAAAAAATTAACGACCAATACGGCCACCCGGTTGGCGACCGGGTTATCAAAAGCTTAGCTCGCCTGCTTGACCGCCGCCTGCGCAAGGGCGACATTATCGCCCGCTACGGTGGCGAGGAATTCGCCGTTATTTTGCCCGAGACTTCACTCAAAAACGCCCAGAATGTAATTGATGAACTCCGCCAAGCATTTGAAAAAATTATTTTTATTCAAGAACAGGACAATTTTTTCACCACCTTTAGCGGCGGCATCGCCGGGTCTCCCCCGCATTGGGATATGCAAAACCTGATAGCCGCTGCCGACAAGGCACTCTACCAAGCCAAGCGCGATGGCCGCAACCGGGTGTGTGTTTTCTAGCCGTTCGTTAACCGAGTACCTGGCCTGCTGCTGGCCTTAAAGCCCCGCCGAAACTTAACGAATTTAAACAATAAAAACATGAAATACAAAGATTTACGAGACTTTATCGAGCAACTGGAAAAACAAGGCGAACTTAAACGCATCACCGTCCCGGTTGACCCGTACCTGGAAATGACCGAAATATGCGACCGGGTGCTGAAACAAAAAGGCCCCGCTCTACTGTTCCAATACCCGCACAACGCCAACATCCCCGTGCTGGCCAATTTGTTCGGCACGCCGCGCCGAGTGGCACTGGGCATGGGCGCACAATCGGTGTCGGAATTGCGCGGCATCGGCGAGTTGTTGGCGCAGCTGAAAGAGCCAGAACCGCCCAAGGGCATGAAAGATGCCTTTGAAAAATTTCCGCTGTTCAAGCAGGTGCTGAACATGGCACCAAAGCGGGTCAAACAGCCGCCCTGCCAAGAAATTGTGCGCCAAGGCAGTGAAATCGACTTAAGCGATTACCCGATCCAAACCTGTTGGCCGGAAGACGCCGGGCCTTTAATCACCTGGCCGCTGGTCATCACTAAAGGCCCGCACAAGGAACGGCAAAACTTAGGCATTTACCGCCAGCAAGTGATCGCCAAAAACAAGACCATCATGCGCTGGCTAGCGCACCGTGGCGGTGCCTTGGATTTTAGCGAGTGGCAGCAGGCTCATCCCGGCCAGCCGTTCCCGGTCGCCGTGGCTTTAGGCGCGGATCCTGCGACTATCCTCGCTGCTGTTACCCCGGTCCCTGATAGCCTGTCCGAGTACGCCTTCGCCGGTTTGCTGCGCGGCAGCAAAACCGAGGTCGCCTGCGGCTTGCTCAGCGATTTGTACGTCCCCGCCAGTGCCGAAATTATCCTAGAAGGCTTTATTTATCCTGGAGAGACTGCGCCGGAAGGACCCTTCGGCGATCACACCGGCTATTACAACGAAGTCGATGAGTTCCCCGTGTTCACCATCGAGCGCATCACCCAGCGGCAAGCACCGATTTACCACAGCACCTACACCGGTCGACCGCCGGATGAACCGGCGATATTGGGCGTGGCCTTAAACGAAGTATTCGTGCCGATTCTGCAAAAGCAATTTCCGGAAATCGTTGATTTCTACCTGCCACCGGAAGGTTGCTCGTACCGCATGGCGGTTATCAGCATGAAAAAACGATACCCCGGTCACGCAAAAAGGGTTATGTTTGGCACCTGGTCGTTTTTGCGCCAGTTCATGTATACCAAGTTTGTCATCGTCGTCGACGACGACATCGACACCCGCAACTGGCAAGACGTGATCTGGGCCATCACCACGCGCATGGACCCCGCGCGGGATTTGACGATTTTGGAAAACACGCCGATTGATTACCTCGATTTTGCTTCGCCGGTATCCGGCTTAGGCTCCAAAGTCGGCTTCGACGCCACCAACAAATGGCCGGGCGAAACCCACCGCGAATGGGGCAGGCCGATTGCCATGACCGAAGCCGTTATCGATAAGGTCGATAAACTATGGGCGGAGTTGTTTTAATTTTTAAACATAAAGGCTCCAAGACCTGTCTTAGGAATCGTCACCTACCTAGACGATTCAAGGTGGCGCTGGAATGAATAGGGCGACGTAGCATTAAGACAGACAGGGCCTGATAAAGACGTGACTGCCCTGTTTGGGTTAAAATACAGCCATCAGGCCGGGATAACTCTTAAATCCTATCCCGTTATTGCGTTATCGACTGAGGAATAAAAATGCGAAAAAAACTACTGCCCTTGACAGGCGGACTCACGTTGCTACTAACAGGCAGCTTTAGCTATGCTGCCAATGATTTGCCCCCAACGGCAAAAGCAGACCTAGGGCCGGTTGAGGAAGTGTGCTCTGGGTTCACCCCCGAAGAATGGCGCACCGCCCAAGTCATAGACGGCGTGGCCATACAAGAATCCAGGCTGTGCGAACCGGACAGCCCTTACGACATCGCCGCTTTTGTCAAAGGTACCGACGGCATTTCCATGGACACGCTGATGCAGACCCAGCTTGCCGCCGATGCCATTACCCTGTCCGATGACATGGACGGCGACGGCGACCCTGACAAAATCGTCATCAAGCTGGAAGTGGTAGAGCTAAACGGGCGCTCGCCGGATGTTAAAGAACCCATCACCACCTTTGACATCGCCCCAGGCATACAGCCCACGTTTTGGGTGTTTGCCCCCAAAACCCGGGACATGTCCACCCGCAGCCTGTATGAGCCGGTCGCCAACCCCTTGTTACGGGTTCCCTCGCCGGTCATCCGCGTAGAACAAGACGACGTGGTTTGGATAGTGCTAGAAAACACCCACTACCTGCCGCATTCCATCCATTTGCACGGAGTTGACCATCCCTTCATGGATCATGCCGGCCACGGCAACGACGGCGTCGGTCAAACCAGCAACATGGACACCCTGCCCGGCGACAGCAAAACTTACGTCATCCGGCCACGCCAACCCGGCACCATGTACTACCACTGCCATGTGCAGCCGCACGTCCACATCCCTATGGGCTTGCAAGGCATTTTGGTGGTCGAAGAAAATCGCCCCAACAATTGGCTGCAAACGTTCAACGTCGGCGGCGGACAGGTACGCCATCCTTCGGTAGCGGTTTTGGAAAAATACGACCGCGAATACGATTTGCATTACCAATCGGCAGACAAACAACTGCATACCGTCATCGCCCGTTCCGCCACTGATCCGCGCCTGTTGTCCAGGCGTCTGAACATGGAGTACGACATCACCGATGCCTCGGACGATTATTTCATGCTAAACGGCCGCTCGTTCCCGTATACGCTGAGGGAATCGCTGATCGAAATGGAAGAGAACCGCAAAGTCAAATTGCGCATCCTTAACGGCCATACCGAAACCCTAGCCGTCCATTTGCATGGCCACAAACCGACCGCCACACATTATGATGGCGTTGACAACGGCCCAGGATCGCACATTACCCGCGATGTCCACGGTCTGGTGCCCGCGCAGCGTCTGGATTTAGAATTGAGCGGCGTTAATGACGGCCTGCACAGTTTTGGCCCAGGCATTTGGATGTTTCATGACCATGTAGAAAAATCGTTCACTACCGATGGCTTAGGTGAAGGCGGCGACATCAGCTTGATTGTCTACAAAGGCTATGTCGATGACAAAGGCATTCCTAAAGCTCACGGCATGAGCTTAGCCCCTTATTTCGCCAAAACGTTCTGGCAGAAAAACTACCCCATTTGGTATGACTACGATGCCTGGCATAGCTTAGGTTTACCGGACTTGAAAGCCGGTTACACACCAGCGAAAGTCGCCGTACAAACCCCCTCCGAACCCTACGACCCTACAAACGCCGGGGCTGATGGGAGCGGGCAAAATTCACCGCTGGGCAAATTGCTGGGCGGGGTGTTTTTAGGCTTAATAGCTTACTGGGCGGTAGCTAAGCGGCGCACGATCATTGAGTTTGTTACTGCGTTGGCAAAAAAAGCTAGGGCCGCATGATGCGACGGGGTTTATGCCTGGAAACGGTACGTGTTCCATGGCATAAACCCCATCTGCTTGCATTCTAGGCTGTTTAAAAGCAAAAATTACGACACATAGACCGGCGTGAAATCTTCAAGGTCGTACAGACGCGCTTTTTTCCACCCGTCAAATCTATCGTCGTAAAATTCAAGGTCATTATCAATTGCAAATTCGTAACAACTTCTAAACAACCGGGCGGTCCGGAACGCGTGCAACTCATCATCCGAGGTGATTTTTTTAACGTTGCCAACCTGAAAAGTTTTGTTTCTTGCCTTGCCGTTGTCCACCCAGAAAACCGTGTAGCACAGGTAGCTTTTGTCTTTCCTGTGGTCGTATTTGACAGTCTTTGAGACTCCCGTCAATCCGGTGCTGGTTTTGTTTTTTGGCGGCTTTAAAAAGCGACTCCTACTGCCTTTTAACACCACCAACATTTGATCCCGCCAGGTGATAGCGGCCTGCAAAGACTTGCCTTTATTGCCCCACAGTTTATGTGAAAAATACCGACTGCTTTCCTTTCCCCGTCGCACTATCCGAACCTGAAACCCGAAGGTATCCGGTTCGGTAATATGTTTTATTTTTTCCATAAGAATGACCTCTCCCATGAATTGAACAGATGCCCTTAACATCGACTCTAGGCCGACACACAACGCAAACCACTGGTTTTTTATTTTTGTAATCTTACCGTAACAATTTATCGCTAAAAGGCAAATCATTGCAAGCAAAAGTTTACAACCCGGAAGAATTCCCGACTGAACTGGTGTAGAATAGCGCAAGGTTGCTTAAAGCGGCCGAAAACAACCCCTAGTTATTTGTTTTTACTACAGTTTCGGAGACAGTCAATGAGCGTATTAGTTGGTAAACAAGCACCTGATTTTACAGTTCCTGCCGTTCTAGGCGATGGCCAAATCGTCGATTCATTCAGTTTTTCTGAAGCAACTGACGGCAAATACGCCGTGTTGGTTTTTTATCCCTTAGATTTCACTTTCGTTTGTCCTAGCGAACTGATTGCCTTAGACCACCGCATGGACGAATTTAAAAATCGCAGTGTTGAGGTAATTGCCGTTTCCATAGACTCGCATTTCGCCCACAATGCCTGGCGCAACACACCTGTCAACCAAGGGGGTATTGGCCCTGTCGGTTACACCATGGCTGCCGACCTAACCCATTCAATCTGTAAAGCCTATGACGTTGAAGCAGCAGGCGGTGTTGCCTACCGTGGCACATTCCTAATTGACCGCAGCGGCGTGGTTCGTCATCAAGTGGTCAATGACTTGCCATTAGGCCGGAACATGGATGAATTATTGCGCATGGTCGATGCTTTGCAATTCCACGAACAACACGGGGAAGTCTGCCCGGCTGGCTGGAACAAAGGCGACGCCGGCATGAATGCCGACCCTAAAGGTGTCGCCGACTACTTAGACAAAAACGCAGACAAATTGTAAACCCGGTTAAACGGCGCGTTGGCCATACTACCAACGCGCTTTTTCAATGAGGGGTTTTAAGCTCGGCCAACAGTTTCTTTTTAACCAAGAACGCTGCGGCTAGACCAAACAAAGCCGGCAACTGCAAAGCCAAAAGCTTGCCTGCATCCGAACCTGAAAAAAAACTGACCACCGCCAGCTTAACCCCCCAGCAGGCAAGCCAATACCCAACCATCCCCACCACAACCCATCGGACAGGTCCTTGGCCTGCTTGCTTTGCGGCTAAATAGAACCAAACCAAAACAGCGATTCCAGCAATAATCGACATACACCCCTCTTTTTTCTCTTATTGTAAAAATTTCGGTGTTAGGCAAAACACCACGTTTGTCTTACCACAAGAGTAAAACACCGATCCAAGCTATGAAAGTAATGGTACGCTACGCACCCTCATTTCTTTCATCGGGTGTTATACAATCGTAGGGTTTCTCGCAAACTCGAAAACCGCTTGCCTCCACACGGAAAACAAACGCCAATACTTATGTTCGGGCCTTTACGTAAAATGAAAACACAGCTGGCCGACCCTGTCCGGTATCAACTGGTGCTTGGCGAACAGCTTATTCCCCTCAATGACTTACTGGACAAGTCCATCACACTTAAGCATACCGGGCGAATTTTTTGCACCCATTGCAGCCGACCCATCAAAAAAACCTATAGCCAAGGCTATTGTTATCCTTGTTTCATAACGTTGGCAGAATGCGACAGGTGTATTTTCAAACCAGAGACTTGCCATTACCATTTGGGGACGTGTCGAGAATCAAGCTGGGGCGAAGCCTTTTGTTTTCAGCCGCATATTGTTTATTTGGCCAATTCCAGCGGCCTTAAAGTGGGAATAACCCGGCACACTCAAGTCCCCACGCGTTGGATAGACCAAGGCGCGGTGCAAGCTTTGCCAATTTTTAGCGTGCCGTCCCGCTATGTTTCCGGATTGGTTGAGGTTGTCTTAGCCCGGCATATCAGCGACAAGACCAATTGGCGGCAACTGTTAAAAAACCACGCCAAACCCTTGCCTTTGGCCGACATACGCGAGCAATTGCTGGATTTGTGCCAAAGTGAATTACAGGCCATTGCACAACGTTTTGGCGAGCATTCCTTACAACGCTTAGCGGATGAGGCCATAGTCACCATTGATTTCCCAATTATTCAATTACCGGTAAAAATTAAAACCCATTGCTTGCAAAAAACACCTGAAATTTCTGGTGTTTTACAAGGCATAAAAGGCCAGTATCTGCTAATGGATACCGGGGTTATCAATATCCGCAAATACACCGGTTTTGAGGTGGCATTAGACTGTTAACCGGCAAACAACACTAGAAAACAAAAATTTCAGAACGTCCTGAGCTTTTTTACACTACGGAACAAAGCGTGCCTGTGCAGGCAATGCTTTATTCCAAATTCGCATGCCGTGAACGCATTGTTTCTTCTGCAATGCCTTTTTCGTGGATGATATGCGAAACCAGCGCTTCAAGAAAAAATAAGGCAGATAATTCAAACACCGTGCCCATCGGCATACCTTGGACTTTGCGGTATTGATCAGGCTGGCCAATTTGGAACACGGCATCGGCCATGTCACCGATGGTTGAGCTGAATTTTGCCGTTATCAACACGATATCAGCGCGCACTTCTCGCGCACGTTTGGTGAACGCCACTAATTGCTCGGTTTCCCCGGAACCTGAGATGACGATCAACAAGTCGCCGCGCTTAATGCTGGGGGTGATAATTTCGCCCACCACGCTGACGTTATAGCCACTGTGCATTAGGCGCATCGCGAAAAATTTGCCAATCAAGCCAGAGCGACCGGCCCCAGACACAAAAATACCCGCGGCACTGTCGAGCATGCGGGTCAGTCGCCTAGCGTGCGCGTCGTCTGTCGCCGACAGGATGGCGTGGATTTTATGGATGATGGCCTGCTGATGGACGGACTTGCCGTCAGCCAGGTTCCGCAGATTGCGGGCGGCTTCGGCAGGCGAGGCCGCGCCATAAATGGCCGCTCCGACTACAACCATGTCGGCACCGGCATCGACTACTTGTCTGAGAGTAGTAGCGTTAATGCCGCCAGCGACGGAAACTCTGACATTCAGCCCCAAGCCGACAATATCCTGCAAATCGGAAAACGGCGTCTGCCCAGCCGCCTGGGCATCAAGGCCGGTGTGGACACCGATGATATGCGCCCCCAATTTAGCGGCCGCACGGGCACATGCCACTTTGTCGGGTACGTTGATCAAATCAACCTGGACCTCGGCACCGTATTCCTTAGCGGCAGTGATGACACCGGCGATCGTAGCCATGCCTGAGACACCGAGCACCGTGCAAATATCGGCACCTGCGGCGTAAAACGGCGCAGCTTCGTAGTGGCCGGCGTCCATGGTTTTTAAATCCACCAGGATTAGTTTATCGGGGTAGCGTGAGCGTAATACCTTAACTATCTCGATGCCATTGTGCTTGATGCACGGCGTGCCGATTTCAAAAACATCAACGTAAGGCGCAGCTTGTTCCGCCAACTGCAACGTTTGATCAAAATCCAGTGAGTCAAGTGCTAGTTGTATCAGGGGGCCGGCCATTATCTTTACTCCAGTTAAGTTATGAGCTGCAACGTAATTTTTTCTTTATGACAGAAACAAACCTTAAAAGCCAACCGGTACGGTAAAACACGCGTGTTGCTATGTCAATTTTAAAAACAGCTCGACCAGCAGCAAAAATTGCCAGCTTTTTTTAAAAATCAACATCATGTGAAATGTTTTGCAGGACACCAATCAGCAGAATACCGGCAAGTATTAAAGCAATTTGTTCCATTGAGGTTCTAAGATCGGTTTTTTGATGCAAGGAAGGAATCAAATCGGCGATTGCGACATAGATAAAGCTAGAGGCCGCCAAGGCTAAAAAATAGGGCACACTGTCATGCAGCCCATCCAGGCTAAAATAACCTAAGATGCCGCCAAGAATGGTGGTCAAGCTGGCCAGAATATTGTAGGCGAGCGCTTTTTTTGGCGAGTAGCCAGCCGCCAACAAAATGGCAAAATCACCGATTTCTTGGGGAATTTCATGGGTCGCCGCCGCCAGACTAGTAGCTATGCCAAGCTTTATATCGGTCAAAAATGCGGCGGCAATTAACATGCCATCGACAAAATTATGGATGCCATCGCCAATCATGATTAACAAGGCCACCGATTGCGGTTTACCCTGACCGTACTCCCGGTGTGCGATGGGCGTGTCGCTAGGAGTAGGGTGATGGCGGTCATGGCAATGCCGCCAAATCAGCAGTTTTTCCACTATAAAAAAGCCTAGAACACCCGCCAAAATAGTACCCGATAAGGCCTGGTAATGAGCCGGCTGCGTGTGTGCAAAAGCGTGCGGGATCAAGCCCCCAAAAGCTACGGCCAGCAAAGCACCGGTAGCAAAGCTAACGCCGTACGGCAACATCCATTGCCTGTGCTGCTCCGGCAACAACAAAAACCAACTGGCCGCCAAAACGCTTAAAATACCGCCCACCGCGCAACAAAAAACAATCCATAGCAATAACCCCACCGGTTTAGCCTCTCCAAATCAAACTGGCCATGCGCCCGGTTTGCTGTTGCCGTCGGTATGAAAAAAAACGCCGCTGGTCGGTTACGGTGCAAAAGCCGCCCCCATAGATCTGACTGATACCCAGACGTCCCAGCTCAATTCGGGCTAAACGGTAAATATCGGCCAAATAGCTGCCCTTTTCCTGCGGCGTAAAAGCCGTGGAAAAATCGGCGGATTTTGCCACAAACGCCGAACGAACCTCAGCACCTACCTCGAACTGGCTTGGGCCAATGGCAGGGCCCAGCCAGACCAGCGTTTTTGTCTCGACAAAAGATGCCAAAGCAGCACGTATCACACCCGCTAGCAAACCGCGCCAGCCGGCGTGGATAGCAGCCACCTGCTCGCCATCGGCAGTGCACGCCAAAAGCGGCAGGCAATCGGCGGTCAAAACCGCACACACCGCACCCCGGTGCTTAGTAACACTGGCATCGGCTTGCCGGGACTGGCCACGAAACGGAACAGTAACGGCCACATCGCCATGAACTTGTTGCAGCCAGAAGGGATCGCTAGGCAATTGCAACCCGGCCTTAACACGTTCTCGGTTAAGCAAAACATCGCCCGCCCGATCGCCAACGTGGCTGGCCAGGTTCAAGCTGGCATACGGGCCGACGCTCACCCCCCCCGAACGCAGGGTAGTGTAAGCGTGGACATTAGCGGGTGCCGGCCAATCCGGTATCAGCCACGATGGCTCACTGTTGCTCATTGTCTGCCAAGGCTTGCAGTAACAAAGCCATGTCCTCGGGCATGGCTTGTTCCCATACCAAGTATTCTTCCGTTTCAGGATGCACCAAGCCCAATTTAGTGGCATGCAAGGCTTGGCGTTTAAAATCTCGCAGAACTTGCGCTAACGGGCCGCTGCAAGCAGCCGGCATTTGGAAACGCCCGCCATAAACGGAATCACCTAGCAACGGGTAGCGAAGGTGGGCCATATGGACACGGATTTGATGGGTACGCCCGGTTTCCAGCTTAGCCTGTATCAGTGTGTGCCGGGCAAAGCGCCGCACCACCCGGTAATGAGTGACGGCGAATTTCCCGGATTGCCTGACCACATGGCGTTTACGGTCGGTAGGATGGCGGCCTATCGGTGCATCGACAGTGCCGCCTGAAATCATGTTGCCACGGACAACTGCTAAGTATTCGCGGGTGATTTCGCGCTCTTGCAGTTGCTGTACCAATTTGTTGTGTGCGTGTAACGTTTTGGCAACCATCAACAAACCGCTAGTGTCCTTGTCGATACGGTGAACAATGCCTGCCCTAGGCAGAGCCTCCAGTTGGCGGTCATGGTTCAGCAGGGCGTTCACTAAGGTACCCTGCCAATGGCCGACGGCAGGATGCACCACCAAACCCAC
>DBNW01000041.1:15284-39706 GCA_002299425.1 Methylococcaceae bacterium UBA662
CACCACCAAACCCACCGGCTTGTTAACAATCAGCAGGCTTTCGTCTTCGTAGACAATATCCAGCGGGATGTCCTCCGCACTGGAGGTAATAACAGCCTCCGGCTCGGCATCAAGGTCAATGATTTCGCCTCCGTCCAGCTTAGTGCGCGGTTTTAGGGCAATGCCATTGACCCTAACGCGGTCGGCCTTGACCCACGTTTGCAATTTGCTGCGCGAATAGTCAGAAAACAGTTCTGCCAGAACTTGGTCTAAGCGCATACCGGCCATTTTTAGTGGCACTTGCGCTGTTTGTTTGGTCATGACAAGCCCTTACTTTTCCTAGATTTTCCGTTATACTCATAGCCCGGCTCAATGCCCCCTTCGAGGGGTACTGAGCGGGAAAACCCGCGATTTTACAACGTGCCACTGGTGTTATGCGATTTTTTTTAAAACTATTTGCCATCGTTTGTGTGGGTATGGCTTTGCAAGGGTGTGAAACGCTAGGTCTTGCGGATAAACCGGATAGCGTTGACGAGTATGCTGGCTGGAGTGTCGGGAAATTCCGTACCGAGGCACAAGAGGCGGTCGATGCCGGCAATTATGAAAAAGCCATAAAAATTTATGAGGCTTTAGAATCGCGCTATCCGTTCAGCGAGCTGTCTGCACAAACGCAGTTGGATTTGGCTTATGCCTACTACAAAAACGGCGATGCCGAATCGGCACTTGCCGCCGCCGAGCGATTCATAAAAATGAACCCGCGCAACCTTTATGTCGATTATGCCTACTATCTGAAGGGTTTGATCAACTACAACCGCGACATCGGCTTTATTGACCGCTACCTGCCAACCGACACGGCCCAACGCGAACAAAACAGCGCGCGGGAAGCCTACAGGAATTTTGAGGAACTCATCCGCCGATTTCCTAAAAGCCGCTATGTGGCCGATGCGCGCCTACGCATGGTTGCCCTAAGAAACAACATGGCCATGCACGAAGTGCACATTGCCCGCTACTACCTCGAACGTGGTGCGTTCATTGCTGCAGCCAATCGAGGAAGCGGCGTTATTGAACGTTACCAACGCACCCCGGCGGTGCCTTATGCATTGCAAGTAATGCAAGAAGCGTATGAAAAATTAGGGCTGTATTCTCTCGCCAACGATACCGAGCGGGTTTACCAACTCAATTTTCCCAGCGGCCCACCCGTTGCCGAACACAAAGAAGCGACTGTCTCCCATCGGATTTGGGATTTTATTGGCTTTGACGACTAACCGTTTAGAACGAGTCAAAAGTCGCGCCATAAAAACGGCTTACGACCGAATTCTGGACACATCGTCAGTGCTGTTGCCGGCAATTCTTTCTTGCATTTCTTCATGGCTTAAGTGCCTGACATCGAGACCATTGACGATATAAACCAAATGCTCGCAAATATTGCAGGCATAATCACCAACTCTTTCTAACGCTCTGGCCACCCAAATTACATCCAGGACCCGGGCCATGTTGCGGGGGTCCTCCATCATACGAGTAATCAACCGGCGCAGAATGTTTTCATATTCCCGGTTTACGTTAGCATCCCGCCCGGTGATGCCGGTGACTTCGTCGATGTTTAAACGGGCAAACGCGTCCAGCGAAAGATGTACCATTTCTTTAATCAGATCCGCCATGTGTTCAAGCTCGTACTGATGGTTGTATTGCCCATCCACCCCGGACACCCGGATAGCCATTTGTGCAATACGCACGGCTTTGTCACCCGCCCGCTCAATCTCACGGACAATTTTGATGACCGCTATCAACAGGCGTAAGTCGAACGCTGTCGGCTGCCTACGGGCGATAATTTCTGAACACTCCCGGTCTATCGTCATTTCCAGGACATCCACTTCGCTGTCCCGCCTGATGACCTGGTCTGCTATCTCTACGTTACCGCTTGTAAATGCCGTGATGGCCAAAGCCAATTGGTGTTCCACCAAACCGCCCATAACCAGCACTTTATTGCGGACATCTTGCAGCTCTTTGTTGAATTGTTCAGATATGTGATGACTGATTTTGTCGCTGTTCATTCTGGTTTATCCGTAGCGGCCGGTGATGTAATCCTCGGTCTGCTTTTTTTTGGGGTTAGTGAATAATTCGCTGGTTGGACCCATTTCTATCAAGTCTCCCATGTACATGAACGCGGTGTAATCCGAGACACGGGCTGCCTGCTGCATGTTATGGGTGACGATAACGATGGTATATTTTTCTTTCAACGCGTTAATCAGTTCTTCAATTTTTAAGGTGGAAATCGGATCCAGTGCTGAGGCCGGTTCGTCCAGCAACAAGACTTCAGGTTCAATGGCGATCGCCCTGGCAATAACCAGCCTTTGCTGTTGACCTCCGGAAATGCTTAAAGCATTGTCGTTAAGACGGTCTTTCATTTCATCCCACAGTGCCGCGCTGCGCAGTGCGTTTTCAATCGTTTCATCCAGTATGCGTTTATCGTTGATGCCTTGTATCCTTAAGCCATAAGCCACGTTTTCGTAAATAGTTTTAGGAAATGGGTTAGGCTTTTGAAACACCATGCCGACCCGACGCCGCAGTGCGGCTACGTTGACCGACTTATCGTAAATGTTGATGCCGTCCAACATAATTTTTCCGACAATGCTTACGTTGTCGATTAAATCGTTCATGCGGTTGATGCTGCGCAGCAACGTGGATTTGCCACAACCGCTAGGGCCAATGTAGGCGGTTACTTTTCGCTTAGGGATATCCATGCTGACATCCTGCAAAGCCTGCTTTTGTCCGTAATACAAATTTAACTTTTCGATTTTAATGCAGGTTTCGTTTTGTTCTTTCACTGTTTCGCGGCGGTGCAATAAAACCGCGTGCATATCTATCGGGTGGGTATGTGCGTGCTGTGTCGTTATTGTCATTGTCTTTACTCTTCCAGTGCCCGGTATTTTTCCCGCAAGTTATTTCTGATGATGATAGCGGTTAAGTTAAGGGCTAAAACCACTATCACCAGTAGCAACGCTGTGGCGTAAACCAAGGGCCTTGCTGCGTCAACGTTCGGGCTTTGAAAGCCGACATCGTAAATATGAAAACCCAAGTGCATAAATTTTCTGTCCAAATGCAAGAACGGAAAATTGCCGTCCAAGGGCAGGGTGGGTGCCATTTTTACCACACCAACCAGCATTAACGGCGCCACTTCACCGGCCGCCCTGGCCACCGCTAAAATCAGCCCGGTCATCATGGCCGGACTGGCCATAGGCAACACCGTTAACCAGAGGGTTTCAAATTTGGTCGCGCCCAAGGCCAAGCTGCCTTCTCTAATCGAACGCGGGATGCGCGTCAAGCCTTCCTCGGTGGACACAATCACCACAGGCAGCGTCAGCAAAGCCAAGGTAATGGATGCCCACAACAAGCCTGGAGTACCGAACACCGGGGCCGGAGCGGCTTCGGGATAAAACAACTCGTCAATTTTTCCACCCATGATGTACACAAAAAACCCCAGGCCAAATACTCCGTAGACAATGGAGGGGACACCCGCTAGGTTATTGACCGCCACCCGTATCAGACGGGTTATAAAGCCTTGCTTGGCGTACTCGCGCAGATAGACAGCGGCCACTACGCCGAACGGAGTCACTATGACGGACATCATCAACACCATAATGACAGTACCGAATATGGCCGGAAAAATGCCGCCCTCCGTGTTCGCCTCACGCGGCTCGTCGGTGATAAATTCATGTACTTTGACGAAATAATGGCCCATCTTTTGAAAAAAATTCATGTCGTTGGGCTTGAATAGCCGAACCACTTTGGCTAAAGAAATATCCACCTGACGACCGCTGTCGGTTTCAGCCAGCAGGCTGTCGCGCCGGATTTGCTGGTACAAACCAACTAAAGAGGTCTGATATTGCTGGAATTCGATGTCAAAGGTTTTTTTTTCCTCGGCCAGTTTCTGTGCGGCTTCCTCATCCCAGCGGTTTTCTAACTTGAGTTTTCTCTCTCTCAGCCTGAGCCGCTCCAACCCGTAGTTGATAGCACCAATATCGCTTTTTTCTATCCGTCTGATCTGGGCAAACAAATCCGACGCTCGCTCAAGTCTGGCCTGGATCACAGGCCAGGCGGCCTCCCCTTGGGCAATGACGTTGCCGTTTTCCTTGATGCCCCTGATCCGACCGTAAAAATTGCCCCATTCCCGGCGCTCTATGGTAACCAAGTCGGTGGGGAATTGCTCATCTTTGATGTGGCGGGCCTGAATCCAACGAAAGTCATGACCGGTGATGTCACGGTTGCCAATTTTTATCAGGTAACGTACCAGTTCATGTTCGTCATCGGCCATTTTGAAACCACTGATCTTGGCTATTTTTGCCGGGGTCACAGACATGTCCACCCGTTCGCCGATGATGGTTTGCAGGCCCTGGTCTTCGTCTTGGTAGCTAAGCTGTACGATTTCGGCCGGCCAAAAATGGCTGCCCCCTCTAAAGGCAATCAGTCCTAGGACGGTAATGACCATGATCAGGCTGGTGCTGACCCCAGCAGCATTGATCCATATCCAAGGCGAGCCGCTTTTAAACCATGATTTAATCATAAGGAACTGTATTTCTCGCGTAGGCGTTGCCGGACTATCTCGGCCAACGTATTGAAAATAAAAGTAAAAATAAACAATATCAGGGCCGCTAAAAACAACACCCGGTAGTGGGTGCTGTCCACCGCAGACTCGGGCATTTCCACAGCGATGGTGGCGGCCAGTGTTCGCATACCCTGGAAAATACTCAAGTCCATGACCGGCGTGTTGCCCGTGGCCATCAGTACAATCATGGTCTCGCCGACTGCGCGACCAAAGCCAATCATGACTGCCGAGAAAATGCCTGGGCTGGCAGTCAGCAGTATGACTTTAGACATGGTTTGCCAAGGCGTTGCCCCCAGTGCCAACGAACCAACAGTCAGGTGTTTTGGGACGCTGAAAATGGCATCTTCGGCAATCGAAAAAATGCTTGGGATGACGGCAAAGCCCATGGCAACAGCCACGACCATAGCGTTACGCTGGTCGTAATCAAGGCCAAAGGAAATTCTCAACCAATCGCGCAGACTGCCATCGAACAGCCATATCTCCAGTGGCACACTGACGGCGAAGCTTAGCCAAGCTCCTGCCACAATCACCGGAACCAGCAGGGCTGCATCCCAGCCTTCTGGGAATTTTTCCAGGAACGCTTTGGGCAAAAATTGCCAGCCTAGGGCAAACAGCATGACGATGGCCGGCATGAACAGCAAGAACGAAAACACGCCGGCTAGGTTGGCTTCCATGAAGGGTGCTAACCATAGCCCGGCCAAAAAGCCTAGGATGACCGTCGGCAAGGCACCCATGATTTCGATGGTGGGCTTGACGTATTGGCGCATCGGTGCCGCCATGAAATAGGCGGTGTAAATGGCCCCCATCAAGGCTAAGGGTACGGCAACCAGCATGGCGTAGAACGCCGCCTTGAAGGTGCCGAAAACCAGCACTGTCAGGCTGAATTTAGGCTCAAAATCGCTGGTTGCCGCCGATGTTTGCCAGACCAGTTCCGGTTCCGGGTAGCTTTCGTACCACACTTCTTGCCACAGGGATTTTAACGATACCTCGGGGTGCTCATTGTGCACTGTCCAAAAATTAAATTTATCGTTACCCGTTTGCACCAGTAAGCTATTGGCTCTAGGTGATACCGTCACATGACGAATGTTGGCCTCTACTTTTTTGTTCAATAGGGTTTTTTCAGCCGTTGTGTGAAAAATACCCAGGCCGCCTTGGTCGTCAACACTAACAAAACCTTTGCGCCGTTGCTCTATCGCCAGTTGTGTGACAGGACGGTTTGAGACCTCAAAGGATCTGAATTTTTCTAACCTCGGCCGACCATTTTCGGCTCTTACCGCAGACCATTGGGACACCGTCCCGCCGGAATCCCCAACCATTACCGACAAATCGCCGTTCAAGAAGACCATGCTAGTAATGGTGCGGCCTGCTTCGACTGTATTTAGGGCTTGTTTCAGGGACGGGTTGCTTTTGTCGGTGATGTCGTAAAAAGCCAGGCGACCGGTTTTGCTGGCCAGGTACAAACTGCGTCCCGTTTTGTCTATCAGCATAAAATCAAGACCTTCGATCGGAACGCTAATCTGAGATTCGGTACGTTCAAAACTGGTTTCCTCGGCGAATAACGACCGTTCTTGGGCCAAGCCCACAATGTGGATTTTATCGCCAATTTTTGCCGCTAGGGTGAGCGCATCTTCGTCGAAAGCGAGGGCGATTTTTTCAATCGCCCGGTCCGACGCGGTTATTGCCACGGCTTCCTCGCCCATCGGGTGGGTTAATTCCGGGGTAATGACCCGTGCACCGTCAGGAAAACTCACCCGATAAACAGGCCTGACCACCACGACACGACCGTTGCTTAATGCATAACCGACGGCCCCCTTATTGACCGGGTTGGCTACGGCAAAACTGGTAATTTTTTCGCCTTCTGGAATGGCAGCACCTTGAACCAACAGCACCTTGCCGGTCTGGGTATCAAAAAATACCGCTTTGCCCGTGTCGGTGAAGCGGACAGCGATTTTATTTTGCTCCTCAATGGCTAACGCATAAGTGGCACCTAAATGCGGCTCTGGCACTGCGTAATGGCCGGCCTCTTCAAGGCTGGCAACTGTAAACAGTGGCAAGATGACATACAAAAGGTAAAAGAAAATCATCACCAGAGCGATGATGACGCCGATGCCGCCAATCATGACGCCGTGTTGGGCCAGTTTATCCTTGATAAGCCGCCAGCGTTGATAACCCCATCCGCTGGGCAGGGTTGTAGGTATGTTTTGCTTTTTTTCTAGGGCTGACATAAGAAATGAGGCACGGTAAAGGGAGCCGGCAGGTCCAAGGCGTGAAGACACCGCCATTTCCGGACTTAAATAGCCCGGTTTTGTGTTGGTGAAGCGGCGACTACCCGAGTTGGGTCCTATTCGATGGTTTTTAAGATTTTTCTGATCGTTTTGGCCGGCAACGGAATGTAGCCGTACTTACCTACCACTTCCTGACCGGTTTTCGACAAGACCATTCTGATGAACTCACGCTCTAACGGTGGCAACGGTTGATTGGGTTTTTTGTTCACGTATATCAGGAGGTAGCGCGCCAATGGGTATTGGCCGGACAATGCATTTTCCGCAGTGGCGGCAACGTAATCGGTGCTGTTCTTCTTGGCCAAAGGTACTGTTCTAACCCCCGTGGTGACGTAACCTAAGCCGGAATAGCCAATGGCGTTGAGCGAGGTGGATACCGATTGCACGACCGAGGCAGAACCCGGTTGCTCGTTGACCGTGTTTTTAAAGTCACCTTTGCACAAGGCGTGTTCTTTAAAATAGCCGTATGTGCCCGATACGGAGTTGCGACCGAACAATTGCAGACTTTTTGTTTGCCAGGCTTTAATACCCAAATCGCCCCAGGTTCTGATGTCTCTGGGGTAGCCGCATCTGCGGGTTGAGGAAAAAATAGCATCTACCTGAGCCATCGACAGGCCTTTAATGGGGTTGTCTTTGTGAACAAAGACGGCCAAGGCGTCAACCGCAATCGGAATTGCCGTGGGCCGGTAGCCAAACTTTTTCTCAAACGATTCAATTTCATCGTCTTTCATTTCCCGGCTCATCGGGCCAAGATTGGCGGTGCCCTCGGTTAAGGCCGGCGGTGCAGTCGACGAGCCGGCGGCCTGGACTTGGACGTTAACGTTGGGATAGTAACGGTTGAAAGATTCGGCCCACAAGGTCATTAGGTTGGCCAGGGTATCAGAACCGGCACTGGACAGGTTGCCTGAAATGCCACTGACCACCGTGTATTTTGGGGTATCTGGGTCGATTTGCGTGATTGCCAAAGCACTGGTACTGGCCAATGTGCCGGCAACAAGCCCTGTAGCCAAACAGAACGCTTTAAATTTTGCAGAAAAATCCATTAATTGATCTCTGAGTTAAGTTGGCGGATGCTTGCAAAGGTAGTAATTTTATGTGACAACCTTATTAATAGCAGAATTTTTTGTCGGTTATCGAGACGGCTTAAGGCGGTTTTTCGTCTGTTCCCGGTATTTTTTTCGCCGTGATCAATGACACCAGGTGCGCGCAACCAGCAGGCAACCACTGCCAATCGCCGCGTATTTGCAGCTTGGCCAGCGTCGCTGTGGGCATGCGTTGGCCACCCGCAGGCACGTCACTTGGGCCTGTCAGTTCCAGCAGCAGTGCTTCTAAATCAGGGTTGTGACCGACCAACAAAAGCCGCTGACACCGTGACGACACCGTCGCTAAGACAGCTTTGATTTGGGCGGTACCTTGAAAATACAAGCGTGGGTCGGTCGTGATGCGGCCCGCATCAATGCCCAGCATACCAAGCACTTTGGTGGCTGTAGCCTGGGTTCGCACCGCAGGCGAGCACAAAACACGCTCGGGTAACCACTGTTCACGGCGCATCCAAAGGCCGACAGTGCACGCATCGCGGTTTCCGCGCCCGGTCAACGCGCGATTAAAATCATTTTCGCCGGCATTAACAACAGCTTGAGCGTGACGAAGCAGGCAAAGTTCTCTGATCATGGCTGGGGGTGGGGCTGGTGTTTGTTGGTGGTCAATCCGCTATACTGCCTGCCATGGCATCAAGAACCCATAATTTTTTTCCCATTAAAAAACTCCGTATTTACCGTTATATGCAGACGCAATTAGAGTTACCCCCTGGCTTGCCTGCGGCGCAGTTTATCGCCGCGTTAAACCAGCACTTCGACCTGCGCTTGACTGGATGGCACCGGGCTAACAGGACATTCTACGACAGTTTTGACTGGCGTTTGTACTTAAATGGCTGGTTTGCAGAGGGGGTGACTGCCCGCAAGAAATTGCGGTTTAGTTTGCGGCAACTGCACGACAATGCTGTTCTAGATGGCGAGGCTATCCAGGCTGTTCCGGCGTTTGCCGGCCAATTTCACCAAGAAGGCTTGAAACAACGGCTTGAGCCGGTATTGAAAACAAGGGCGTTGCTGCCTGTCTGCTCGGTCGAGTTTAAAGCCTGCCGCGCTGTCCTCGTGGATGCGGATGGAAAAACCGTAGCCAGGCTGCTCATTGAGGATTATACCCGGCCAAAATGTTGTCGCGTCACGTTCGATCCGCCGGTCAAGGGCTATCAAAATAAGCGGGCAGATGCTGTGGCTTTCATGGCCTCAACATTGGCGGTATGCCCGCCTAAAAAGCCGCTGATTGATTTGGTTTTGTCAGCCCATGGCAAGCATCCGCAAGATTACTCGGCCAAGCTTAACCTGAATTTGTCCGGTGACTTGCCATCGGATGCCGCTTGCAAACAGCTCTACAACCGGTTGCTGGACATCATTCAGGCCAATGAGACAGGGGTAATTGCCAACACCGACAGTGAATTTCTACACGATTTTAGGGTGGCCATTCGCAAAACCAGGACGTCCTTAAGCCAGCTTAAAGACGTGCTACCCGAAGCCGTGCAGTCCGAGGCCAGCGAATTTTTTTCTTGGTTAGGGCAAATCACAGGACCGGCCCGAGACCTTGACGTTTGTCTGTTAAATCTTAACGCTTACAAAAACTGTCTGCCTGCATTTGCTGGGGAGAACCTGTTTCCACTGGCAGACCATTGGCTCGCCCAACAACAACACAGCCACCAAGAACTGGTACACACTCTAAAATCTGATCGCTATTTGCACGGCTTGGCCGGTTGGCGGTCGTATTTGCATGGACAGTGGGACGGTTTGCCGCTAGGGCCTGCCGCAGCAGTACCCGTCAAACACCTGGCAGATTTGCGGATATGGAAAAATTACCGAAGAGTGCTTAAGCAAGGCGATGCCATCCAGAGTGACTCCCCGCCCGAAGCATTGCATGAACTTAGAAAATGCTGCAAAAAACTGCGCTATTTGTTGGAGTTTTTCGATAGCCTTTACCCTAAAAAACAACTCGCCCCCTTGCTTGAGCAGCTAAAGGCCTTGCAAGAAGTGTTAGGGAACTACCAGGATTACCACATTCAGGAGACCCGTTTGCGCCAATTCGCCCCAGAGCTAAAGGCCGGCCATGCCCCGGCCGAAACGTTCATTGCAGTGGGTATGTTGATGCAGCATCTAAACCATACCCAACACAAGGCCAGATCAAGCTTCGCCAAGGCCTATCAGGCATTTTGCAGGCCTAAGACCCGCAAGGGGTTCAAGCACCTGTGTACCCGCTAAGCCAACCGGCCATAAAGTTACAAGCACGTTGATTTTTTGGCGATGAGACCCCAGGCCATCAGCCAGGTCTGGGACAGATACGCGTCAGCTTTTTTCTCCAGTACGCCCTCTAAAACCATACTTAGGGTATTGTTGACCAAGCCAAAAAAATAACTGTTGGCCAGTTGTGGGTCAATGTTACGAATTTCCCCTAAGCGAATCCCGTGCTGGATGATTTTGTAAATTTTGGTTAGTGCCAGGGTTTCAGGCAGCTTTTTTTGTTCCGGAAGAATTTCATTCAACCGTAACAGCAGCAAAAAGCGCATGATTTCTGGTGCTTCGTCGGTCAATCTAAAAAATAAGTCTACGATATCCCGCAATTGTTCAGCGGCCGTTTGCCGCCGGCGCCGGATGTCGTCGACAGAAACGTTCAGACTGTCTAGGATGCCCTGATAAAGCACGACGGCAATGGCGTGTTTGTTGGGAAAATGGTGGTAAACGCTATGGGTTGATTTTAAACCAGCCGCTTGGGCGATGTCCGTGAGCGAGGTGTTGAAATAGCCTTTTTCGGCAAACAGTTTTAATGCTGCCAGCAAAATTCTTTCCTCGGTGTCGTGCTTGCCCGTAGGCGCATCTGTTTCTTTTTCCATGCTCTTTTGCCGCAGCTAGCGCTCTAGGCCGCTTCTCTTGTGGTATTGGCGGCCAAAAAACGGGCCATTATTAGGTTGGGAAAATCTTAAGTTTTTGGGCTGGGTGTCAATACAGCCTTTCGCCAAAAGAGGGTTTAGCGGCATGCCTTATGACATGACCTTAAAGGCAGCCCGTAGGTACTTCAGCATGGACCAAAGCGTTAAAAACGCAGCGATATAAAGCAGCCCGTAGCCCATAGCATGAATGGGCAGGCCCCATAAATTTTCCCCGTACAACAGCAAGCTGATGGCGACCATTTGCACGGCGGTTTTCCATTTCGCCATGTGCGAGACTTTTACCGATGCCCGCTGGCCGATTTCCGCCATCCATTCTCTAAGCGAGGCGATGGTGATCTCACGGCCAATGATAACCACGGCCGGGATGGCCAAATAAGGGCTGGCCTGTTGCTGGACGATGATGACCAAAGCACTGGCGACCATCAGCTTATCAGCTACCGGGTCTAAAAACGCCCCGAACGGGGTTTCTATGTTCATTTTCCGAGCCAAGTAACCATCTAGCCAATCGGTTATGGCAGCGAATACAAAAATGGCAGTACCCGCTAGGTTGGCAAATTCCCAGGGCAGATAAAACACAAGCACCATCAGCGGGATGAGGGCGATCCGCAATAAGGTGAGGTAGGTGGGCAGGTTGTATTCAATAGCCATCTTGGGGGTGAAAATGTTGGTAAATGCGCTGTGCCAGTTGTGGGCTGATGCCGTCGATGTCGGCTAAAGCATCGACACCCGCTACCACTACGCCTTGCAAACCACCAAATTGCTTCAACAGGCATTGCCGCCGTTTAGGACCTAAGCCGGCAATGCCTTCTAACACGGATTGCTTTTTGGTTTTACCCCGCCGTTGCCGATGCCCGGTGATGGCAAACCGGTGTGCCTCATCACGGATATGCTGGATCAACAGCAAACCGCTGGTGCCGGGTGTAATATCCAAGGCTTGTTGCTGATGGGCAAGGATAATTTTTTCCATGCCGGGTTTCCGGCTAGGCCCTTTTGCAACGCCGACTATCATAACATTGTTTATCCGCAAATCCGCTAGTGCCTTTTGCGCGGCATGGACTTGGCCTTTGCCGCCGTCGATGAACAAAATATCTGGCACCGGGTGTCCGCCTTGTTGCATGCGCTTAAAGCGGCGTGACACCGCCTGGTTGATGGCGGCGCAATCATCGCCGCCGGCTACGCCCTCGATATTGAAGCGGCGGTAGGCCGATTTCACCGGGCCGTCGCGGTCGAACACCACGCACGAGGCCACCGTCTGTTGCCCCTGGGTGTGACTGATGTCGAAACATTCCAGACGGCCGGGCATCTCTTTTAAGCCCAATGCCTGCTGCAAACTCAAAAAACGCCCGTGCAGCCCTTGTTTGTCGGCCAGCTTGGCCGCCAATGAATTTTCTGCATTGGTCACGGCCAATTGCAGCCATTTTTGCCGCTCGCCGCGCACCCGCTGGGCGATGGCGACCGCATGCTTGGCCTGGTGGCTTAACACTTCCGCCAGCAGCGGCGCCTCTTCCAGTTCATGGCTGACGATAAGCTCGTGCGGGATTGCTTTGTCCAGATAATGCTGGGCAATAAAGGCTTGCAAGACCGTGGCTGGGGATTGTGGGCCCGGAAGGCTGGGGTAGTAGGCTTGGTTGCCCAAATGTTGGCCATTGCGGACAAAAAACACGTGGATACACGCCAGGTTTAGCGCGACCGCGCAACCGATGATGTCAACATCGCCGGTCTCGCCGGGGATGAAGTTTTTCTCCAATACCGTGCGCAGTTTGCCGATCTGGTCGCGGTACTGGGCGGCCCGTTCAAACTCCAGCCGCTCCGAAGCTTGTTCCATTTTCTGTATCAACTGGCCGATCAAAACCTCGCCTTTGCCCGCCAAAAACAGCACGGTGTCGGCGACATCCACGCCGTAATCGGCCGGGCTGACCAGGCCCACGCAAGGGCCGGTGCAACGTTTGATCTGGTATTGCAAACAAGGCCGGCTGCGGTTGTGGTAAAAGGCGTCGGTGCATTGCCTGACCGGGAACAATTTTTGCAGCAGCTTCAGGCACTCGCGGGCGGCGTTGGCGCTGGGGTAAGGGCCAAAAAATTTGCCCGGCTTGTTTTTTGCGCCCCGGTAAAAGGTGATCCTAGGGAAAGCGTGGTCGGTGGACACATAAATGTATGGGAACGATTTGTCATCGCGCAGGCAAATGTTATAGCGCGGCTTGTGGCGTTTGATCTGCTGGCATTCCAGTAACAGTGCCTCGCTTTCGCTGCGGGTGACGGTGACTTCAATCTGGGCGATTTTGCCCACCATCACCTGCTGCTTGGGCGAGGCTGCCTGCGCTTTGAAATAACTGGCGAGGCGGTTTTTTAGGTTTTTGGCCTTGCCGATATAAAGGATGTCGCCCCCGGCATCGAACATTTTGTAGACGCCGGGGCGGGTGGTCAGGGATGTTAAAAACGCCGCGCTATCGAAAGGCGTTTCAGGCACTACCGGGTTCATGGGCTTGCAACAACTGGGTAATGGTGACGAAAACGGCGCTGAACATGGCTTGGTCCAGTCGTTTGGTCTGCACGTTGTACCGGCTGGTGTGGTAGCAATCGACCAGACTGAGGGCGTTAGGCAGTTTATGGACGGCATGGTGGCCAAAAGCGGCCTGGCTGGATTGCAATCGGTAGGCCTTAAGCACCGCTTGGTGGGCGATGGTGCCCAACGCCAAAATAACCGAATGGGCGGCCAGGCCGGCCAGCTCTGCGGCCAGATAGGCGTTGCATTGCGTGATCTCGGCAGTGCTGGGTTTGTTTTGCGGCGGCAGGCATTTGACGGCGTTGGTGATGCGGCAACGGTGTAATTGCAAGCCGTCAGCGCGCGATTCAGAAACCGGCCGGTTGCTGAACCCGAAATCGAACAGGGTTTGGTACAGCATCAAACCCGCATAATCCCCGGTGAAGGGCCGGCCGCTGGCGTTGGCCCCGTGCAGGCCTGGTGCTAGGCCGACGATCAGCAAACGGGCCTCGTTATCGCCGAACGGGGCGACCGGGCGGGCGTGGTAGCTGGGGTGGCGCTGTTTGATTTCGCACAAAAAGGCATCTAAACGCGGACAAAGTTTACAGTGGGGGTTGAAAGCGACAGGCTGGAGCATGAAGGACCGGGATCGGGCTTATTAAAACCGCAGGAGGGCTAACGGGCATGGCGCAGCCATGCGGCGCAAAGGTGGGCATTGCCGACCGGCTTTGCCCGGTTTAAGGACGCACCTCCCGCCCAAGCCGATACGCGCCTTCGTCCTTGAACCGACGGTTCAAGTGGGGACACGGCCAGCCAATCAGGCTTCCCAACGCAATGGGCATGCACACCATGACTGACATCAGTCCCCTAAGGCAATACAGGTTCAGGAAATACCCAGCGCGTGGTCAAGCCCAGCAGGAGATGCCGGGAAATAGTGTAGCGTGTTTAAGGATTTTCCAAAACGTTTTCCAGTGTGCGATTCAGCTTAAACAGGTATTCGTCGAGTTGCTGATGCAGGATTTGGTTTTGATGCTTTTCTTGACGCAGCTCATGGGCTAAGTTTAATGCCACCATGACGGCGATTCGGTCGGCTCCGTTAATTTTTCCCGAATCCCTTATTTTTCGCATTTGTGCATCCAATTGCTGAGCGCAAAGAAGCAAATCGTCCTGCTCATCCAGCTCGCAAGCAATTTTGTATTCCTTGCCCATAATGACCAAAGACACCGTGTCTGGGTGGGTACTCATGAATTGCGCTCCAATAGTTTTAAACGGGTTATCAGTGCCTCGACCCGCGTTTTTGCAAGCACGGCCTTCTCCATCAATACCGCCCTTTCTGCCTTCAATTCACGAAGCTGGTGGCTAAGCTCGCGGTTTTCGCGGCTAACAGCCTGGTATGACGCAATGAGAAGGTTCAGCTTTGCCTCCAATGCCATCAACTCTTGGGATTGGCTGGAAAGTGCATGGGTCATTAGTGATTCTTTAAGGCCAGTGATGGGATCAGTGCTCAATGTGGTTATCTCAGCTAAGGATAAATGGTAGCATAAGGCCCGTTTTTTCGTTGTTAGCGTAAAGGCTTTTATGGTTTATAAAACAGTCAACGCCGCCGTCGGGCTGGCTAATTTAACCCTTTCGGCGGCGGAGGTGCACGGTATGGCCTCGGGTATGTTATGCGCCGAAGCCCAAACGCCCTGTAGCGATTGGCTAAAAGAAAACTTCACTGGCTTGACTGTGCCAGACGGCGACCGAGTGCTCCTTGAGCGCTTATTTGCAGAAACCGGACGCTTGCTAGCCAGTGATAATTTTGCCTTTGAGCTGCTGCTGCCCGATGACGAGAACGCACTCGGTGAACGGGTCATTGCCCTAAAAAGCTGGTGTCAGGGGTTTTTGTACGGTGTTGGCATGGTAACCAAAACGCTCGGCGACAACCTAGAAACCCAGGAAATACTCAGTGACATCAGCGAGTTCAGCAAGCTGGATGCACACGCCGAAGGCGAGGAAGACGAACAAGCCTACAGTGAAATAATAGAATACCTGCGTACCGCCGTCATGATTCTACGCCATAATTTTTCTGCTAAACGGACATAAGAAAAAATGCAAAAAAGCGAATTTAACAAGCGCCGCCAGCACTTGCTGCAAAAAATCGGTCCGGGCAACCTAGGCTTGCTGGCCAGTGCCGGTGTGCAAACCCGCAACCGCGATGTTCATTACCCGTTCCGGCAAGACAGCGATTTCTACTATTTGACCGGCTTCAACGAAGCGGATGCCTTAGCCGTCTTCATACCCGGTCGTGAGCAAGGCGAATACCTGTTGTTTTGCCGTGAATTCGATGAAAAAAAAGCCTTGTGGGAAGGCACTCATGCCGGTTTGGCAGGCGCCGTGCAGCAGTTCCAGGCCGATGAGTCTTTTTCCATTGATGACGTGGACAGTATTTTGCCCGGCTTGCTGGAAGGCAAGCGCAAAGTGTTTTATCCCATGGGCCAAGACCCGGAACTAGACCACAGTCTGCAAAATTGGCTGCGGCATATCCGTCGGCAATCCAGAAGCGGCGTGGCGGCACCAGACGAGCTGATCGCATTGGACGTGTTATTGCACGAAATGCGTTTACGCAAAAGCCCGGCCGAACGCAAGCTGATGCGCCGTGCCGCCGAGGTGTCGGCCGGTGCCCACGTCAAGGCCATGCAAACCGCTAAGGCGGGGCTGTTTGAATACCAGGTGGAAGCTGAGCTGCTTTACTATTGCGCCCAAAACGGCTTGCGTGCGACCGCCTATCCTTCCATCGTCGCCGCTGGCCACAACGCCTGCACCCTGCATTACACCAGCAACCACAGCACGCTCAAGGACGGCGATTTACTACTGATTGACGCCGGTGCCGAATGCGACCATTACGCCGCTGACATTACCCGCACGTTTCCTGTCTCTGGCTATTTTAGCGAGGCGCAAAAAACCCTCTACCAATTGGTCTTAGATGCCCAATTGGCAGCACTTGAAAAAATTCATCCCGGCGCCTTGTGGATTGAGTTTCATGATGCCGCAGTTGAAGTATTGAGCCAAGGCCTGCTGGATCTCGGCTTAGTAAACGGTCGGCTAAAAACCGTTATCAAAAAAGAAAAATACAAACCCTTCTACCCGCACCGCACCGGCCATTGGCTGGGCATGGATGTTCACGACGTCGGCGATTATAAAATCGATGGGCAATGGCGGCCCTTGCAACCGGGCATGGTGCTGACCGTGGAACCCGGCCTGTACATCCCGGCTGATTGCAAAGAGGTTGATAAAAAATGGCGGGGCATCGGCATACGCATTGAAGACGCTGTGCTGGTGACTAAAAACGGCCATGACGTATTGACCGCCGGAGTACCGAAAACCATCGCAGAAATTGAAGCCCTTATGCAAGGTTAGTCATGCGCGAAGACTACGATTTGATCATTGTAGGCGGCGGCTTAGCGGGCAACAGCTTGGCCTTAGCCTTACGCCACACAGGGTTGCACATAGCGCTAATCGAAGCCCTCACGCCGGCGCAACAAGCTAACGCAGCCGCCGGCGACCGAGCACTGGCCTTGGCCACAGGCACCGTCAGCCTGCTGGAACACTGGGGTGCCTGGCAAGCCGTGGCCGACAAAGCCACCGCCATTGAACACATCCATGTCTCAGACCGCGGTCATTTTGGTAAAACCCGGCTCTCTGCTAAGCAGCACAAGGTCGCCGCTTTCGGCCATGTGGTAGTGGCCCGGGATATTGAACAGCATCTGCGCGAATGCGTAGCGCAAGCAGGCATCACGCAAATAAGCCCGGGTCGACTCATGGGCGTAATGTCGGGCAAAGAGGCCATTAACGTGAGCCTAAAACACGGCCAAACGTCGTTAAACTTAAGTGCCAAACTGTTGGTCGGTGCCGACGGTGGCCAATCTTCAGTCCGGCAGTTGCTGGATATTGACCAAGAAACCGTCGCTTACCAGCAAACGGCGCTGGTCACCTGCGTTAAAACCCAACGACCCAACCAGAATACCGCTTTCGAGCGTTTTACGCCCTCAGGCCCGCTGGCCTTGTTGCCGGTTGGGCAGCGTCTGTCCTCTGTGGTTTGGACGCGCACCAGCGAAGAAGCCGAAGCGTTGTTATTAGGCAGTGAAGCCGATTTTTTGCAGGAATTGCAGGACTGTTTCGGCTATTTCCTCGGGCAATTGGATTTGGTGGCACCGCGCCGGGCGTTTGCGCTGTCACGGGTACGCGCTAAACGCATGAGTTCCGAGCGCGCAGTCATTGTTGGCAATGCGGCGCATCAATTGCACCCGGTGGCGGGACAAGGGTTTAACTTAGGCTTGCGCGATGTCGCCGTATTGGCCGACAAACTTACCGAAGCCGTCCGGGATGGCCGGGATATTGGTTCCAAGGCACTGCTTAGCGATTATGTGGCGGCCAGAAACCTAGACCACCAACGGGTCATTCACTTTACCGATGGCTTGGTGCGCTTGTTCTCCAACGACTGGCTACCTTTGGCCGCAGCGAGAAATATCGGTTTGTTGGTTTTTGATCATCTGCCCTTTGCCAAAGAACACTTGGTCAGCCGGGCCATGGGCTTGGCTTTATTGCCAACGGCCCGCCAAAAAACCGGGCCATCGCGGCACTAATGGGCTGGGCTGATTTTGCCATAAGCCCGTTTACTGGCATGGCAAGCCATGCCAGTAAACGGCGGCTTGACCTGAGCTTAAGGCCGGTGTTTCTGAATTTGGTTTTTGATGGCCTGCCAAGCTTGGTTTAAGACTGACAACAACCAGGCAGGCAAGGGTGCCAACACGGTTTGTGTGCTACGCCACACTTTCACCAACGTCAAATCTTCCGGGTTATCCCGCCATTTTTGATAATTAGCACCGATGCCCTCGACAAAAACCGGCTTAAACAACCACATTTCCAAAATGGAAGTGACCCACATAAAGGCAAAGGATATGCCCATGCCCATGCCCGCCAAAATTACCAGCCAGGCAAAAATGGGATGAAACTTAGTCAACCACCAAGACAAAATATCCGCCAACAAAAACACATAAGGCATGCCGATAGCCAGGCATTTGTAGGGCGTAGGCGTGGTTTCAGCGAAGCTGAAAATCAGTCCGACAAACATAAAAATAAAACTGATGCCGAACAAGTGAATGTGCGAAACCCGCGTTAGTGAGGAGAAGGTCGCCCCGGTGTCTTCTGTGGTATAGGTTTTTAGCACCTCAAAATCTTTAAAGTTGGGGATGCCCGAGGCGGCTTCGTTATGGCACATCACGCACCGCTGTTCGATAATTTTTTCGATGCCTTGGTCTTGGTAAGCCTGTTCATCGGCACCGTGCCTAACCCATTCGATGATTTTAAAACGTTCCTGCTCCGGGGCATTGGCTTTCATGGCCCCTTCCAGTTGGTTTTCCAGCACGGTGCCGGAACGGTTGCCGTAGTAGCTATAAACAATATCTTCAACGGACAAGCCAAGTTGACCGTCGGCCATGCCGTGGGTGAATAAAATTTGGATCAGGGCGAACAAATAACCCACACCCACCGTGCAAAGATAACCGGTAAACAAAACCTTGACGGGCGCGTCGAGGTCTTTGAGGGGGATAAGTTTTGAAGTCATGGCAATTCCTTACTGGGGGTGGTTGATGGGCTTGCAGTACTTTTCTAGGTGCATCAGCAATGGCTGGCATTTTAACCCTATTGTTAAGACCCGTATGCTCTGCGGCATTGACACTGTGTTTTAATGCAGCGACAAAGCGTGCGACACCCGTTAAACCGACACCTACAACCCGGGTCGGCGCAACTTAAGAACCTGTTTAACACCTTGCTAGGGCAACAGCAAGCGGTTGCCGAATAGTCACTGGCACTATTGAACCTACGGTGCGTCCGTGCCACCTTTTCAGGTCTTGACGCAACCCATCCGAGTGGCTAGCATCGCCAAGCAACGCCTTATTCCACCCGGATAACGTCATGCCTCACTCCACTGTGTCCCGTCGCCTGCTGCGGGCCTTGCAATCAGCCCGTCAAGAAAACCTTAAAGAACAGGGCTTGCCGGAAGCCATCCCGCATCAGGCCGCAGCGTGGTCGCGGCGAGAATTTTTGCAAGCGGGTGCGCTCATTGGCCTAGGCGGTGCCGCAGCCGCTTGGTTGCCTAACCCGGCCTTAGCAAAACCGAATGCGCCGACGCTGCCTCGGGTGGCCGTGATTGGCGCAGGCATTGCCGGTTTGAATGCCGCCTATCAACTCAAAAAGGCCGGCGTCATGGCCACCGTTTACGAGGCCTCCGGCCGGGTGGGCGGGCGTATACACTCGGTAAAAAATGCCTTAGGAGATGGCTTGGCGGTGGACCTCGGCGGCGAACTGATTAATTCAGACCATGCCGACATGTTGGCGTTGGTTCAAGACTTCGGTATTAAACTCTACAATCGCACTGAGGACGCAGAGCAGGGCCACATCCCCAACGAAGCGTTTTGGTTTGATGGGACGGCCTACAGTGCGGCGCAAGTCGTCACCGATTTACGCCCCTTAGCCCGGCAAATCGCTGCCGATGCCGCCCTGTTGGATGCGCACTACGCCGCCTACGCGGCAAAATTTGACCGCTGGTCGGTACACGATTACCTGGAGGCACAGGCCGGTAAAATCCGGGCGCCGTATATCCGTTCGTTAATCGAAAACACCCTCCGCACGGAATACGGCGTGGAGCCGGAAAATGCCTCCGCCTTGCAGTTGTTGTTTAATTTGCCCAGCGTTCAAGGTCAGGCGGTGAATCTGCTTAGCCAGAGTGATGAAGTGTACGCAGTGCTGGGTGGCAGTGCCGAAATCACCGACGCCCTAGCGCGCGCCCTAACCGGCCAAATAAAAACCAACCGGTATCTGACCGGTATACGCAAAACAACATCCGGCCTATGGCTCAGTTTTGCCGATCACTCGGCGGTCGAGGCCGACATGGTCATTATCGCCATTCCGTTTACTGTGCTGCGCACTGTTTTTATCGACGCACCGTTGCCGGCACGCTTGCGTCAGTTCATTGGGGAGGCTGTGCTGGGCGCAAACGAAAAACTGATGGCCGGTTTTAGCCGCCGGTTTTGGCGCACTGAAACCGGCTTTTCCCTGGCCGCCTGGTCGGATTTTGGTTTTTCCCAAGTATGGGATGAAAGCCTGCGCCAACCTGAAAAAAAAGCCGGCATCCTGAATTTTTTCTTGGGCGGCCGGGACGTTATCAACGCCCAAAGGGTGTCGCCCCGTACCTTAATCAACCGCTTCAACGGCCTGATGGAACGTCACTTACCCGGAGCAACGGCGGCGGCAACAGGCCGCTTTATCAGAAGCCGCTGGCTGCAAAATTATCTCAGCTTTGGCGCCTACACCAGTTTCAAGCCAGGGCAGCTGTCAAGGTTTCAAGAGCATTTTTGGGTTGAGGCTCAAGACCCGGCCGAGTGCCAGGCCGTTACAGCGGGCAATTTAGTGTTTGCAGGCGAACACCTTAGCGATGAATACTACGGCTTCATGAACGGTGCCGCCCAAACCGGACGACTGGCCGCTAAAACCGTGCTGGCCCTGTTGCGGCAAAAAGCCAGTTAGGGCAGCCGTATGGACACGCTGACAGGGGTGGTCGCCGTGGGGCGGTGTTTAATCGAAACCACGGACAGGCCGGTACCGTAAGCTTGGCTTAACCCCGCTCATCCCAAAGCTTGTCCATCCGTTTTACCGACACCGGGTAAGCGGTTTTCAATTGCTGAGCAAACAACGACACCCTAAATTCCTCCAGTGCCCAGCGGAACGGGTCTTGTTCCGGTAAGACCGATTCTTTTTTTAGCCGTTTTTCCACGTCATTCCAAAAACGGGTGGCGTAGCGGTTGATTTCCTGGACTTTTTGCGGGGTGTTATCGCGCTTGTCCAAACGGTAGTGCATGGCCTGCAAATAACGCGGCACATGCCGCAACTGGCTGTAGGGCGTGGTCTTGACGAAGCCGCAATAGACCAACAAGGCCAATTGCTGGTTGAGGTCTTGAATCAGCGGGTCGCTGGCGTTGCCTTTTTTCAGTTGCCCGACGAGAGCACCGTATTGGTCGAGGATGCCTAACACGGTTTGGCCAGCGGAATTGGCAAAAGTCAACAAATGGCCCTTGTTTTCTGTCACGGTTGCCGCAAACGCCGCTTGTGTGCGGATGACGGCGCGGCCTTCCAAAAATACGCCGTGCAAGATCATTTCCAGCAGGTCTTCCTTGCAGTTCAGGCTGGCGAGTGCGGGCACAAAGGGGTGTTTGGGCAGGTTTTGATAAATCAAACCGGCAGCCATTGAGTGCGGCATATTTTTCAGCAAATAGCTGCACTCTTTTCGCAGTTGCAGCCGCAGCAGGCGCAGCAAACCGGCCTGGTGCTGGCGTTCGGCCTTCTCCAACGTGTCAAACAGTTTCACGCCGACGCTGTCGCCTTCATCGACGATGGCCGGAAAGCCGCTGAAACGCTGCCCTTTTTGGATAAACGGGTACTGCTCCGGAAGGTCGTCAAAGGCCCAGCCGATGCAGCCGGTGTAATGCATTTCCTCGGCGGCGATTTCATCGAAGCGGTCACCGGCTTTGGCGGCATGGGCCAGTTGCAATTTTTTCAAGTCCCGGCCATAGTCCAGCAGTTTGCCGTCCTCGCCGATGACGCGGAAATTCATTTTCAAATGCGCCGGCAGGCCGTCCGTGACCCAGGCGTTCAGCGGCACCGATTCGCCGGTGAGTTTCCTCAAACGGTTGCCTAGCCAGTCGTACAGCGAACCCTTAAAATCCGGCTCAATGTCCAAACACTGCTTGACCGTCTGCGGCACCGGCACAAAATGTTTGCGTAGCGGTTTCGGCAATGCCTTGATTAGCGCGATACATTTTTCTTCCAACAGGCCCGGCACCAGCCATTCAAACGGCGTGTTGCCCAGTTGGTTAAGCTGGTGGATGGGAATGATGGCAGTCACGCCGTCTTCGTCATGCCCCGGCTCAAACCGATAGTGCAGCGCGAGGGCCAGGTTGCCGACTTTTTTGCTGTCGGGATAAGCCCAGTCGCTGACGTAGCCGTCCTGCTCACGGGTCAGGTCTGCTTTGGTCAAAAACAACACCTTGGGGTTGGCTTTTTCGGCGCTCTTGCGCCATTGGTCCAGGGTGATGCCGTTGACGACTTCAGGCGGCAGGCGGCTGTCGTAAAATTGGTACAGCCACAGCTCGTCCTCGACCAAATCGACGCGCCGGCCTTTGTGCTGGAGGGTGCCGACTTCCTCCAGCAGCTTCTGATTGGCGACAAAAAACGGCGCGTTGCTGTGGTATTCGTGCGCCACCAAGGCCGATTGGATGAACAGCATCCTCGCGCCTTTTGGATCGATGTTTTCATAGGGTACCTTGCGCCCGGTTTGCAAGGTCAGGCCGTACAACATAGTCCGTTCATAGACGCCGCACCGCCCGGCTTTTTTCTCCCAATGCGGGTCGTGGTAGGTGCGCTTGATTAAATGCCCGGCGCATTGCTCTATCCATTCCGGCTCGATGCGGGCGACGGTGCGGGCATACACCTTGCTGGTTTCGACCTGCTCGGCGGCCATGATCCATTTTGGCCGGGTTTTGTGCAGGCCGGAACCGGGGAAGATGAAAAACTTCAAGCCGCGCGCGCCTAGGTATTCGTATTGCTCGTGGCGGAAGCCGATGTTCGATAGCAGGCCGGCCAGCAAGGCACGGTGGATATTTTCGTAAGGGTAGTCGGGGCTGGGTGGTGCCAGTGCCACCTGGCCTCTTTTTGCCAACGGCAGGGCGTTAACGTGGCTTATTTGCGAAATCTGATGGGTTGTTTTGTCTTGGGCAGGTGTGGTTAACGGTAGCCGCCTGGTCGGCGGCTCATTAACGGTCATGCCCAAATCGCCCTTAATAACCTGCATGATCTGGGCATGGTTGTCGTGCCATTCGCGCATCCGCAAATAGGACAAGAAATGCGTCTGGCAATACTGGCGCAGCTTGCTGTTGGACAAATGTTTTTTCTGCGCCTCGAAGGTGTGCCACAAATTCAGCAACGACAAGAAATCCGACTCGGGATGGCGGAACAGGGCGTGTTTGGCTTCGGCCTGCGGCATTTTGTCGGCCGGTTTCTCGCGTGGGTCCTGGATGCTGAGCACGGCGACGATAATGGCGACCTCGGACAAACAGCCTTCTCCGTGGGCGGCAACCAGCATCCGCGCCAGTTTTGGGTCGGTGGGGAATTTCGCCAACTGCCTGCCGATGTCGGTCAACTGGCCTTGTTTGTCCAGCGCGTTGACCTCCTGCAACAAGGTCTTGCCGTCGCGAATCATTTTCTCGTCCGGCGGTTCGATGAACGGGAAATCGGCAATGTCGCCCAAATTCAACGCCGCCATCTGTAAGATAACCGCCGATAAATTGGTGCGCAGGATTTCCGGTTCGGTAAAAGCCGGCCGCGCTTCAAAATCTTCACGCGAATACAAACGGATGCAAATGCCATCGGCCACCCGCCCGCAGCGCCCGGCGCGCTGGTTGGCACTGGACTGCGCCACCCGCTCGATCGGCAGGCGCTGGATTTTGCTTTTGTGGCTGTAGCGGCTGATGCGGGCGTGGCCGGTGTCGATGACGCCACGGATGCCCGGCACCGTTAGCGAAGTTTCCGCGACGTTGGTGGCCAAGACGATGCGCGGCTTGCCAGCCTTAGGATGGAATACCCGTTCCTGCTCGCTGACGCTGAGTTTCGCGTACAACGGCAGGATTTCATACTGCGTCGGGTGGTGTTTTTTTAGCGACTCGGTGGTCTCGCGGATTTCATGCTCGCCGCTTAAAAAAATCAGCATGTCGGCGTGCAAATCGCGGTACAGCTCATCGACGGCATCGAGGATGGCGTTTTGTAAATCCCCCCCTGTCTCGTCGTTTCCCGCCTCTTCATCGTCCTCGGTTTTCGGCGCAATCGGCCGGTAGCGGATTTCCACCGGATAGGTGCGGCCGGACACTTCAATAATCGGCGCATTGCCGAAATGCTCGGAAAAGCGCTGGGTATCGATGGTCGCCGAGGTAACGATGAGTTTTAAATCCGGCCGTTTCGGCAGCAGCCATTTCAGGTAGCCGAGCAAAAAGTCGA